>JAHEFL010000379.1 GCA_024640205.1 Flavobacteriales bacterium
GGACAACGTTAGTGCCTCTATTCGCGTCATGAAAACGGACAGCCAAGATCCCTTGGGTATGATGACCTCCAGACCAACACCTTTTATTGTTCCAATTCTTTTCATTTCGGCCTCCATTTGCGGCTTGCCGACCATGGCGCATGAGCATGATCATGGGCCTGTTCCCGTGCAGTACGTGGCGAACATGGGCCAATGGCACCCTGCCGTTCTTTTCCGATCGGGTGTGATCGGTGCCACGGTGTTCTTGGAGCGGGATGGTGCCTCCTGGGTGAAGTATGAGGACGGTACCTCTGAGCGGATGCACGATCTCATGGAATTATCCCAGGAGGAGCGCGATGCCTTCACGGTGCGTGGTCATGCCTGGAGGATGCGCTTCCATGGGGCCCAGGCGGATCCATCCATCGAAGTAGGACCATCAGCTCCCGGGTACCACAACTATTTCATCGGCAATGACCCCTCCAAATGGGCGAGCCGTGTCCCGATCCATTCGGAGGTGAGGTACCGTGAAGTATGGCCCGGTGTGGATGTGTTGTATCACAGCAGCGAAGGGCATTTGAAGTACGACCTCGTGCTTGCGCCAGGCGCGGATGTTCCGGCGATCGGAATGCGTTATGAGGGGATAGACGGTATCCGCCTTGATGCGGAAGGCCGCTCCGTCATCTCCACATCGGTCGGCGAAGTGTTCGAATTGGCACCTGTCGCCTACTATGCGGATGGCGCCCATGAAGCGATCGAATGCCGTTTCATTCTGGATAACGACGGAGTACTGCGTTATCATATGCCAGAGTATGCCACGGACCGTCCCATCATCATCGATCCGCAGCTCATCGCCAGCACCTTGAGCGGAGCAACAGGTTCTGACAATTATGGACACTGCGCCACCTATGATGCGAACGGGAACATATTCACGGGTGCCCGGAATTTCGGACCAAGCTATCCCGTGACCACTGGCGCATTCCAGAGCGTGATGGGTGGTGGTGGAACGGACATTTCCTTGAGCAAATACAGCCCTGATGGTAGCGCATTGCTTTGGGCGAGCTACCTCGGTGGGAATAGCGGAGAGAATCCGCACAGCATGGTGGCCAACAGCTTGGGCCAACTCTGTGTGCTGGGCTCCACCAATTCCACCAACTTTCCGGTAACGGCAGGCGCATATGACAATACCCACAATGGAGGAACGGACATGACCGTGACCGTGGTGAGCGTCGATGGGACCTCATTGATCGGAAGCACCTTCGTTGGCGGAGCGGGCAATGACGGATTGAATTCCATGTGGGGCAATTATGGCGAGTCATACCGCGGCGAGATCATCAATGACGCTGCTGACAATATCCTGATCGCGAGTTGCAGCAGTTCTTCGGATTTCCCAACGTCGACCGGCGCTTTTCAAGGCACGTTGTCAGGGATGCAGGATGCCGTTGTGCTTGGAATGAGCCCGAACGTATCCACGCTCCAGTTCAGCACCTTCCTCGGGGGTACAATGAATGATGTCGGATTGGGTATCCGCGTATCGAATGGGGAATTGGTGGTTTGTGGGCACACGGCGGGCAGCGGGTTCCCAGTTGGAGCAGGTGGATACCAGACGACCTATCAAGGTGGTGAGACGGACGCCTATGTGGTCAAGCTGAATGCCAACGCTACGTCCATGATCGCCTCCACGTTCTTCGGGACCAGCACCATGGATCGCGGCTATTTCCTGGATACGGACAACGATGCCAATGTGTGGCTCTATGGGCAGACGGATGGAAGTGTATCCATCCAGCCAGCGGGAACCTTTGGAACGGCTGGAGGCTCGATCTTCATTGCCAAGTTGGGACCGGACCTCGACGCGGCTCCGGTGACGACCGCCTTCGGGGTGGGAGCTTGGGGAACTGCGTTGACCCCAGTGGCTTTCCTGGTGGATGTTTGTGACAATATTTACATATCAGGGTACAACGCATCCACTGGCCTTCCCACGACACCGGATGCCTTGTACCCGAGCGGGTCGTTCTACCTGGCCGCCTTCGAACCGGACATGGCCGGTCTACTTTTCGGGACCTACTATGGAGGAAGCCACGTGGATGGTGGCACCAGCCGCTTCGATAAGAATGGCATAGTCTACCAAGGCGTATGTAGCGGTTTTGGTAGCATGCAGACCACACCTTGGGCTTATGCAACGGCACAGACCATTGGATGGGACATCGGTGTGTTCAAGATCGACTTCCAGGTGGCCGGAGTGAACGCCGCTGGTGCCAGCACCCTGAACCAGGGATGTGCGCCCATCACCATCGACTTCAGCAACGCCAGCACCGGGGATTCCTGGTTCTGGGATTTTGGCGATGGCAGCCCCATCGTGAACGACTACGAACCGAGCCACACCTACCTGGAACCGGGTGACTACACGGTCATGCTCATCGCAATGGATACGTTGGCCTGCAATCTGGCCGACACGACCTTCCTGCCGATCACTATTGGGCAGCAGCAACCCATTTCCGCTGCTCTCGAATGGGAACAGGTGGCGGATTGTGACCAACTACAGATCACTGCAGTGAACCTGAGCACAGGGGAACCCATCGATCATATCTGGGATATGGGTGATGGAACCACTTACAACACGGACTCGATCCTTCACACCTATACGGATCCGGGCGACTACGACATCCTGCTGATCGCCTTCGACCCGACCGGATGCAGTGACCCGGATACGGTGTTGGTCCCTATCAGTATTGCTCCACTGGAATTCACCTTTGATATTCCCGACGAGGTGATCTGCCTGAATTCAGCGGCGGTGCTGGATGCCGGCTCGATCACCGGGACCTATCTATGGAATACCGGCTCGACCGCGTCGAACATCAGTGTATCAGTGCCAGGCACCTACTGGGTGACCATTTCCAACCCGGCCGGTTGCATCGGGACTGATTCCCTGGAGGTCAGCCCAGCGCCGCAATACGAGCTGGCGTTCGAGGTGACGACCTG
>JAHEFL010000380.1 GCA_024640205.1 Flavobacteriales bacterium
GAGCACGGTGGATATGCAAGGTCTGATGTCCGGTCAGTACATGGTCCAATTGACCACGGAAAATTGGGTGCGGACCCGTATGGTCCAAGTGAGCCGCTGATAATTGGTCGTAACGATGTGCGAAGCCCCCGGGATCTCCGGGGGCTTCGTCGTTCCGTCACTCCGCCTCCAAAAGGAACTCATCCATGAAGATCCAGGTCTCACCACCATTTCCCGGATGCCAATCGGGACAGGGACCAGCGTTGTGGGCGATGACCTTGATGTAACGTGCCCGCTTTTCCATCACAGGTGTCCAAAGGTCCATGGTCAATGCACCTTCCTCCTCGCGGGAAACATCATGTGCTGCTCTTACTGAACTCCACTTGCGACCATTGGTGCTTAGAACGAACTCGACCTCGGACGGGTACCAGATCCAACTTTTCTGATCCTGTAGGACACCAAGGCCTGCCCGGACGACTTTCATCGGTCGTCCGAGATCAATGGTGGCTATGACATCCTGGCCTTGAAAACCCTGCCATTCCCCGGTTCGATAATCCCTGCCACCGCGCAGGCCATCCACCAAGGCTTGGTCACCACCGGCTGCATATTGTGCTGCGTAATCGGTTTCCAGCGTGATGGTCCGGCCGCCTTCCACCTGCGTGAAGTGTGCTTCGACGGGATAGGAGCGAAGTGTAGCGCCTTCCTGCCCTGCACGAACTGCTTCAGCGATGATCATACTGGTGGAATCGATCATGAACGGCCCTTTGTAGACATTATTAGGGCCGCCGTTCACGCGATGTTCGATATGGGCGCTGGGATCACTGCTGTAAATGGTGATCTCCAGGTCGGTAGTAAAGCTGGCTGACGCGGCTTGGATGATCGGAACAGGAACGAAGTCCGGGTTGATCGATCCCTTCTCGGTCAGTTGATCTGAAGAACCTGGATCAGCGCCGGGGCGTGGACCCAGGTTGAACTTCAATTCGCCGCCCTTCACGATTGCCTGATGGTCGATCGCCCTGTACTTCTGAAGCGAAGAGCCATTCCAAGCAATACCGACCACATGTGCACGTGATCCGGCTTCCGCTTCGGAGGTGATCACGAGTTCCTTGGTATTCCCAAGTTGGATGCTGCACTCCGGGAACAATGGTTTGCCTACCGTGTATTCCGGGATCCCGGGTGCGATCGGGTACAGGCCCATGGCGGACATCACATACCACGCGCTCATCTGCCCGCAGTCCTCGTTACCGGAAAGACCGTCCGGAGCATCCATGTACAATTCCTTCAAGATCCTATCCACGAGCGCCTCAGTGCTGGACGGCCGGGAGGAGAGGTTATACAGGTAGGCGAAGCCATGGCTGGGTTCGTTGCCATGGGCATACTGACCGATAAGGCCGGTGATATCCGCTTGTTCCCGACCGGTGGTATTACTGGTGGCAGCGAAGAGCGCATCCAGTTTGCGGGTCAGTTCATCCTTGCCTCCGACCAATTCGGTAAATCGGTCCATGTCATGCGGCACGAAGAGCCCGTATTGCCAGGCATTGGCTTCCGTGAAGTGGAAGTTCACTTCATATGGATCGAACGGCTCGATGAAACCACCGTTCCTCCGTGCCCTGAAAAATGTTGTCCGAGGGTCGAAAAGCTGTTGCCAATTCCGGCTTCGCATGGCGAAGCGCGCGGCAATATCCTGTTGGCCCATGTCCCCGGCCATCCAGGCGATACAGGCGTCGTCATACGCATATTCCAAAGTGCGACTTACGCTTTCCGCCTCATCCTCACTGCTGATGTAGCCCCGCTTCCGGTAGGCATCCAAACCGAAGTGTTCAGCCGAAGCACTCGATACCATGGCCTCCAGGGCCAACTCCGCATTGAAGTCCCGGATCCCCTTCCGATAGGCATCTGCGATCACGCTCACACTGTGGTAGCCGATCATACAGTCCGTTTCATTCCCCCAAAGCTCCCATACCGGCAACCTGCCACTCTGCTGGTAATGGAGCAGGAACGTTTTGATCCAATCGCCTGTCATTCCCGGTTCGAGTATGGTCATTAGCGGATGTAGCGTTCTGAACGTGTCCCACAGGCTGAACACGGTATACACCGGATGTTCCGAGTGATGCACTTCGCCGTCCATTCCCCGGTAGTGGCCGTCCGTATCGTTGAACACATACGGTGCGATATAGCAATGGTATAAGGCCGTGTAGAAGATCCGTTCCTGCTCCTTGCCCCCTCCACCCACAACGATCCTATTCAGTTTTTCATTCCAAGCTTCCTCGGCCTGTCTTTTCACAAGATCGAAATCCCAGTGCGGTACCTCCGCTTCAAGGTTGGCGCGGGCCCCTTCGATACTCACAGCGCTTATTCCCACTTTGACGATGAGCGGCTCACCCTTCAGGTCACCGAATTCAAAACCTTCCTTCGTGGAGGCATAGGAAGCTATCTCCGATGCAAGTAGGTGATCCGTCTTACGCGGTCTCATGGGGTGGTTGGTCCGGATGCAGTAGAAGAGGCGCTGGTCCCGGGCCCATGAACTGGAGCGGCGTTCGCCGACCACCTCCCGGTCATTGACCCTGATAATACTATTGGCCTCGGTGTGGTCGCGGTGCTCCAGGTCAAGGATCAGGCAAGCCTCGGAATCTTTCGGATAGATGTACCGGTGCACCCCGACACGTGCGGAGGCGGTCAATTCCACCTTGACACCGGGCTTATCCAATTTCACCTGGTAATATCCCGCATGAGCCGATTCACTCCCTTTGCTGAATGGTGAGCGATAGTTCTCCGGATCCAAGGAAAAGCCGTTCGTGGTGGGCATGAGCAATACATCGCATAGGTCTGCTACACCGGTGCCGCTCAGGTGCGTGTGGCTGAAACCATAAATGACACTGTCACTGTAGTGATATCCACTGCATCCGTCCCAATCCATGATCCCATCCGGTCGGGTATCCGGGCTGAGTTGCACGAGCCCGTTGGGCACGCATGCG
>JAHEFL010000381.1:0-1434 GCA_024640205.1 Flavobacteriales bacterium
CTGGTCCAGGCTTTCCTCGTATCCAGCGGATTGCTCAGGGTCCAGCGGTACTAGGGCGTGCCCCAATTCCCTTTTCCAACGCTTGTAGTATTGGGTGTGGCCGTTCTTCTGGAACGGATGTGTCGCGTAGTACGCGTCGTACGCTGCTTCGACCGCACCGGGGTCGGGGTCTGCGGAATACATCAATTGGACCCATTCCGGCAGGCTGGCTAATTCCGCGTTATAGCGGTTCGATTCGAGTTGTGATGATGCGCTGAAATGCAGCCCCAACGCAAGGGAAAGCAGCACAAAGGGTTTGAGGATCCGTTCCATCTTCCCTGCAATATCCAAGATCCGTGAGGATCCACCGGTCACAATTCGCGGCGTTGTCAGGATCCTGCCAGTGAACGACTTCCTGAATGGACCACTGCAGGTCATTGCGAACACAGCCGGACGCGGGCCCAAGATGAAATGCCTGGGAAGCGCTCCCGATGTCGATCTTTTTCAGATCACACCCAATTCCTTACCCACCTTTTCAAAGGCCGCCAAGGCTCTATCGATCTGCGCATCGGTATGTGCAGCGCTCAATTGGACCCGGATCCTGGCAGTGTCCTTGGGCACCACCGGGTAGAAGAACCCGATCACGTAGATCCCTTCCTTCAGCAACTTGTCGGCCATCACCTGGCTCAGCTTCGCGTCGCCCAGCATCACAGGAACGATGGCTGCTCCCGCACCCCGGGTCTTGAATCCGAGTTTCTCGATCCCGGCGCGGAAACGGTCCACGTTGGATTCCAGCTTATCCCGAAGGGCCGTGGATGCACTGAGCAGGTCGATGACCTTGATGGAAGCACCTACGATCGAAGGAGCCAAGGAATTGCTGAAGAGGTACGGGCGGGAGCGCTGACGGAGCAGTTCCACGATCTCCTTGCGCGCACTGGTGTACCCTCCCATGGCACCACCGAGGGCTTTACCCAAAGTGCCGGTGATGATATCCACCCGACCCGTCACACCACAATGCTCCACGCTTCCCCGGCCCGTCTTCCCGATGAAGCCTGCTGCGTGACATTCATCCACCATCACCAGTGCCTCGTACTTGTCGGCCAGGTCACAAACGCCTTTCAGGTCGGCGATGATCCCGTCCATGCTGAACACGCCATCGGTCACGATCAGGATGTGTCTTGCTCCATCCTTTCTGGCGGTCTGCAACTGGATCTCCAGATCGGCCATGTCATTGTTGGCATAGCGGTACCGCATGGCCTTGCACAAGCGCACCCCATCGATGATGCTCGCATGGTTGAGGGAGTCGCTGACGATCGCATCCAGTTCGGTCAGGAGCGGTTCGAAAACACCGCCATTGGCATCGAAACAGGCCGCGTAGAGGATCGTGTCATCCAGGCTGTGGAACGCGGAAAGCTTGGCTTCCAGCTCCTTGTGGATGTCCTGCGTTCCGCAGAT
>JAHEFL010000381.1:1444-2943 GCA_024640205.1 Flavobacteriales bacterium
TGCGAGGATAGGCCCAGATAATTGTTCGCACAGAAATTGAGGACCTTATCACCATTCACCGTGATCTCCATGTCCTGGTCACTGGTAATGATGCGTTCACGCTTGAACAGACCACTATCCTCGATGGCCTGGAGTTCGTTCCGGAGATGGTCCTTGAGCTTCCCGTACATGGTTCCGATCTATGGCCGGCGAAGTTAGTCCGGCGCGCTGTGCGTGAACAGGTGATGGGCCGGGACTATGCCAATAGCCACTCCATGGCCTCCTGCTGGTTCCGGAAATAGCCCACCTCGAAGCCCACCACTTCGGAGGCGCTTGACATGATGCGGTCCACGCTGGAGTCGTTGAAGTAGTCCGCCGAACGGAGGATCGCCATCTTCTCCAAGGTGCTGTTCGCCAGTTGAGGGAACCAAATGGTATTGGTCCATTTCTCATCATCCTGGAGAATGGCTCCCATGTTACGCAGGTCCGCAAGCCAGCGCACCACCTGGTTCTCCAACACGAACTCCAAGGCACGATCCAATCCGCGGCGATAATCCTTGCTGGGAGCATATCCTGACCAGACCAGATGCAAGAGGGCGTGACCCGGGTGATGCCCGATCTTCAGGAAAGGCTCATCGAAAATGAAGTGTTCTCCGGTATGATCCGCCTGCGGCATGTTCCTATGGGTGGATTCGGGCCTGCGAATGTAGTCCCTAGTGCAGGGGTGCGCAAGATGAAGCCGAACAGCTAATAACGACAGCCTACATGGTTGCTCTCAATACAGGTATTTGAACATCCGGGCCATGACCTTTCGTCGTTCCAGTTCAAGCTCCATGTGATCGTCCTCCGCGCCATGATAGAAGGTCATCTCCATGAAATATTGGATGGAGGAGATCTCCCCATGATTGAACGCCTTGTTCAACAGCGCTGTGCTATTGAGCCTTCCGAAAAGCTCTCTGTTCTCGGTGCAGGCGCGGTCCACCTGCAGGTAACGAGCATGGAGTTCCGCGATCTCGAAGTAGTGCTCATTGCGATGGTCCTCGGTGCGCAGGGCGGCCACGACCTGGTCCGCTTTGGAGGCGTTCACGGTGTTCCGTTTTTCCCATAGCGGGATGGAAAGCCCGATGTGCAACCCATTGTACTGCTGCCCCAGGATCCCCTGATAGTGGTAGCCGGCCTCCATGCTTGGTAGCCATACGCTCCGATCCAACTCCACCTGCCTTTGCGCAACGGTCTCCTCCTGTTGCAATCGTTTCAACAGCGGATCACGTTCTTCGTATTCCTGCTCCAGCGTCGGGAAATCCGGGACCTTGCGGTCCAAGGGGTAGATCGTGTCCTGCAAGGAAATGGGGATGGCACCGTTCAGTTCGGTCAGATGCTGCGCAAGGCGGATGGATCTTGTGCCGACCTCCTGGGCGGCGATGCGTGTTCGCATCAGGTGAAGCTGCGCCTTGTTCGCATCCAAGGCATTGCCTTGCCCTTCGTTCAGTGCTTTCTGGAAATGCTCATTCATTCGCTCC
>JAHEFL010000382.1 GCA_024640205.1 Flavobacteriales bacterium
GGCTTCCTGATCGTACGGGACCAGTTCGTTGCTACCGATCGTCACCGTGATCGGGCGTTCCGTGCTCGGACGCAAGGTGAGGCAGGGGATCCCATGGTAGGTCGTCTCCTCTTGCACACCACCGCTATCGGTAAGCACGAAACGCGCTGTGGCGACCAGTTGCTGGAACGCAAAATGACCCAAAGGACCCGGAAGATGAAGAAGCGGGATCGCGGCAAGGCGGTCCGCCAAGCCGGCGTCCTTCAGCTTGTCCATGGTCCGCGGGTGGATCGGGAAGATTACATGGCGATCACGGGCCAGCGCCTCGAGCAGTTCGACCATCCAGGTCAGTCGCTCCGGGTCATCCACCGTGGCAGGACGGTGAAGGGTCACCAGCGCATGCCCGCTCTCCGTCAGACCCAGTTCCTTCCGGATCGGGTCCGCAGCGATCCGCTCCTTGAAATGAACGAGCGCATCGATCATCGTATTCCCCACGAAATGGATCGATGATGGATCGATGCCCTCCCGGACCAGGTGCTCCCTTCCGCTCGGTTCGGTCACCAGGTGGTGTTGGGCCAAACGATCCGTAAGGATCCGGTTCACCTCCTCGGGCATGGCCATGTCACCGTTCCGCAATCCGCTTTCCAGGTGCACCAGGGGGACCTGCATCCGGTTCGCAGTGAGGGCCGCCGCCAAGGTGCTATCCACGTCGCCAACCACCATCACCGCATCCGGATCGACCCGCTGTATCACGGGTTCCAGCGCGAGCATGATCTTGGCGATCCGGGTGTTGGGGCTTCCGTGATCCACCGCCATCCAATGGTCCGGCTTTATGCCGAACTGCTCGAAGAACACGGTGCTCATCCGGTCATCGCTATGCTGCCCGGTATGCACCAGATGGATGCGCAGCCATCCTCCCTGCTCAGCAAGGTCTTTGAACCGGGCGATCTTCACGAAGTTGGGTCGCGCACCCACCACGACGAGCAGATCCTTCATCGGGAAGGCACGCTTCGGGTGGCGATCAGGAATTCGTCGCTCGGGGTATCGCTCACCTTGCGGGCCGGCACTCCGGCAACGGTCATGCGGCCTTCGGGGAAGGAACGGTTCACCACGGCATTCGCACCCACCACGGTGCCGGGACCGATCGCGATCGGACCATAGAGCCTAGCGCCCGGTCCGATGTAGCAATCATCCCCGATGGTGGGCACCTCCTCCGGTGGCGGTCCGGGTCGTGTACCGATCGTCACGTCCACATGCAAGCGGCAATTGTTGCCCACCCGCACATCCGGATGAATGATGATCGTGCCCTTGTGCGCGATGCTGAGCCCAGGGCCAAAGATGTTCGGTGGTATTTCGAAGCCGCAACGCATACCCTGCCGATGGTAGCGCCAGCTCCAGTACTTGTGCTGGAGGCGACCGAAAAGGTCACGGCGGCAATTCAGGAAGTACTCCACGCGTCGCAACAAGCGCTGGAAGCGCCAGACCTCGTCGTAGAAGGTCGGACGTGTGCCGCTCCGCCGCAACTGGATGCGATCGGCCTCCCGATAGCGCTGCAGGTCTGCACGGTTGCGGATCATGGCCTCAAAGGTCGGGGTTGAATACGGAAATGGTGCGATCACCGCAGTTCATGCGGTGTCAGCAAGCCCAGCACCTCCAGGCTGTCTATGAGCCGTGGGACGAAGCGGTCCACACCCGCTTGGTTCAGGTGACTTTGATCGTAAAAATGGTCCAGATCATCCAGGTCATGATCAAGAGCAAAATCCAAATAAGGCGGGCCATTGGCACCTAAATAAACGCGCAGTGCGTTGACAAATCGACGATGTGCTGCGGTATCTGAACTGCTCGGCATAGGATGAGTTACAAAGACGATAGGTATCCCGTGCACCTGTGCGTGATCACGGATCCTATCCAATGCATCGGTTTGCCGCTCTTGAAGAGTGTATCGTTCTGACAAATTATGCGGATGCACGTACTTCGCTGAATCTGCGCGTGAACGGTAACCTGCTCCAACGTATTCCGGACTTCCGTATAGAGCTGGTGAATTTCTCTTTACATATCGCAGCATCAGCATGTTGAAGACTCTCGGATCACGTATGGCCCATGCTTCACGAAATGCCAGGTCATCATCCTTTACATTCTGGATCAAGTCAATGGCGCTTTCGATTCCGTTGCTCCCTGACACACCTACGTACATGTCAATGATCAATAAACCAGTATTCATTGAATCAATGCAGCTTTGAACGATGGGCCAAGTGTTCAGCGGTGTCTGTGCCGTATTGGCCAAGTTGAAAGATCGATATCCTCTGCGAGAAAAGATCCTTGGATCATAACCGCGCAAGGCATGCGATGATCCTACTACAGCGACATCCTTATACTGCTCCGGATCGAATTCATCAAAGGTCAACCAGGTGCTGCCTCCTTTCTTAGCCAGGAGTTCACTTGTCCTATAGATCAACCCTGCCTCATTGAAGCGCACCTTGACCAGCAGTGCGAACAAGATCCCATAGATCAATCCGAATGCCAGCGCCAGTTTCAGGGAACCGAGGATCAGCGAACGCATGGCTCAGAACTGGAAGTAGATGAAGGTGACACGGCCGAACTCCCCGAAGATGAGGATCACGGCCAGAAGCAGGCCGAAGAACCCGTAGGTGAGCCAGGACGATGCCATGTGCCGTTCCCCCCGGGCAAAGCGGTCCAGGAAGGGTTCCGAAACCACGAACAATAGGGTCAGTACCAAGGTGAACAAGGTCAACCCGGCCTTCAACTCGCGGAATAGGTCCGTGATCCCTCTCAGATCGAAAGAAGGATGCAGCAGGACATGCATCAGTTCACCTCCCACCGCGATCGTGGACGCCCTGAACATCACCCAAGCCAGCAGGACGAACACGACGGTGAGCAGCACGCGCACTGGTTTGAGCATAGGAACTCGCCACCAGGCCAGCGCTGATGTACGTCCTGTGAAC
>JAHEFL010000383.1 GCA_024640205.1 Flavobacteriales bacterium
CACGGAATCCTTTGGATTCGAAATTGGAATTGTAACCGGCATTGCGGCTGTATCCACTAATGCTCTTCAAGTATTTCCGACCATGGCAGATACTGAGCTTCGTATTGTCAATTGCATTGAACCCTCCATCAGTTTCAAAGTGTTTGATAGAGTTGGTAAGTTGTACTTGACCAGGGAAGGGCATGACCCTATCCAACCGATTAATATACAGCGACTTGCAAATGGCCCCTATGTCATTGTTATCCAATGCGGCGGGAGGGTTTCCACTACCCCATTCATGAAATTTGGGGGATGATCGCCGAGGCAAATTCCCAAGGCGACGTAACAGCCCCAATCTCACTAAGTATTGGATCTAGCTCTTAATATCAGTGGATGAGGAAGGTTCTGCAGCGATCTCTTCATTGAATGATCTGCTTTACCATTAGACCTCTGTACGTCACATGGTCCCCGAGGTGAATAGGGAACATCAGCCGCATACAGTGGCTTTGACCAATGCCGATCGCGTACCTTCCCGTGAATCCCTTTTCCCACATGCGGATACCGATCTGGTTCGCACTAATTGTACTTGCAGCTCAATGCCATCAGGCAGTGGGACAGTTTTATACTATGAATCCTGCGTTGGGGCCGCCCATATACAACGGTGCGACCGAGTTGGGGAAGGCGCTCAGTTTTCATGATATCGATCGCAATGGTTGGGACGACCTATCCATTGCCCAGGGTAACCAAGCCCCGCTTTTTCTTTTCAATGATGAAGGCGTGTTGGTACCAGCACCTTTTTCAATTCCGAACGTCCCTGCCGGTGACGTCAACATGCTCCTTTGGGGTGACATCGACAACGATGGGGATGCGGACCTGCTAGTCACGAAGTCTTTCGCCCCGATCCAATTATGGCGGAACGATGGGGACTGGCAATTCACCAATGTGGCTGCGGCCGCTGGCCTGGAACAATCCAACTTCCTGTACAAGGGTGCCGGATTCTGTGATTACGACCACGACGGTTACCTGGACCTTTACATTACCAAGTTCTATAGCTCCCTGTCGAACCCAGGCTTGGAGTACCGGGGTATCCTTTATCATAACGATGGTGATGGAACGTTCACGGATGTGACCGTGAGCGCTGGCGTATTGATCCCTTCGGCACCCTTGTTCCAGCCTGTGTTCCTTGACTATGACAACGATGGCTGGGAAGACCTTTTTCTGGTCGTGGACAGAACGTTCCACCAGAATGAACTCTTCCACAACAATGGGGATGGGACATTCACGAGCGTGACCCTTTCATCCGGAATGGGGATCATGATCGATGCCATGAGCGGATCGGTCGGCGACCCGGACAAGGATGGTGATCTCGATGTGTTCATAACGAATGACCCACCAGAAGGGCACGCCTACATGCTCAATAACGGGGATGGAACGTTCACGGACGTTGCAGCACAGGCTGGACTTGATCTTCCGCAAGTTGGTTGGGGCGCCCTCTGGTTGGACTTCGATAATGATACTTGGGAGGATCTGTTCGTCTCCGTGACAAGCCCGGTACTAGCCCCCATCGGTAACCAGTTCTTCATCAACCAGCAGAACGGGACATTCGTGGCTTCGAACGCGGAGGTCGGTCTGCTCGGCGATATGACGGAGACCTATGTATGCGCAATGGGCGACGTGAACAATGACGGATATTACGACTTCATCACGAACAATGATCCCGACTTCCCCACCACGCTATACATCAACGATGGAGGGGAGAACCATTGGTTGTCGGTCGGTCTACAAGGCACACTTTCCAATCGGGACGGCATAGGTGCATGGCTGCATTGCTATGCCGGCGGCGAACACCTTGTGCGATTCACGCTGAGCGGATCCGATCTGATGAACCAGAATTCATCCAAGCAGATATTCGGGCTGGGAGACCATGGATCCGTGGATTCCCTGATCATTGAATGGAATGGTGGCACTCGTGAGGTATACGTGCAACCCGGGATCGATCAGCACCACCATTTCATTGAAGGCGCCTCATTCGTTCCGGATATTCTTGAGATCACCTTTTCCGGCAGCACCTCCCTCTGCCTCGGAGCAAGCATTACGCTGGATGCTGGGGAATATGAAAGCTATCTGTGGAACACCGGTGACGACGAACGCTTCCTTGACGTATCCGTGCCGGGTGAGTACCAGGTAACAGTTACGGACACCTTCGGCTTCCAGATCATCTCCGAAATATTGACGATAAGCAATGCACCTTTGCTCGAGATCGATCTGGAGGTCGATCCGATATCCTGCTACGGGGCTATGGACGGGTCCATCACAGTTAACGTGTCCAATGGACCGATCGCTTCGATCCTTTGGAACACCGGGGATTCAGCAGTGACCACCTTATCCGGACTTGAAAGTGGCGCGTACAGCTTTCAACTCATTGACAGCTACGGCTGCGTTGGGTCGGACGGAGCTTTTATCTCTGAACCGCCTCCGATCACCGCAAGCGCCAATGTTTCGGACGTTCTCTGTTACGAGGGTTCCAGCGGGTCCGTGAACCTTGACATCGCCGGGGGAAGCCCTCCCTATTCGATCGATTGGGGGGGGATCGACCCGATCGCGGTCAGCGCCGGTGATCACATGGCGATCGTATCCGATCAGAACGGATGCTTCGTTGAGGTGGCCTTCACAGTTGAAGAACCCCCTGCGCTGGTGATCAATGTGGTCACAACACCTGCTTCCGAGGCAGGCGGGGATGGGATTGCGTACCTGACCGTGGAAGGAGGTGTTCCGAATTATTCCATCCTATGGAGCACAGGGGCGACCGATGTCTACGAACTGACCATGCTCGAGGTTGGCGAACACCTCGTCACGGTTACCGACGCCAACCAATGCACCTCGGAGACAGGATTCACCATCGGCATCATCACCGGTATCGACGGATCAACACCTGTCACGCTTGGTGTCCAACCCACGTTT
>JAHEFL010000384.1 GCA_024640205.1 Flavobacteriales bacterium
CACCATACCGGCTGGTTCCCATGAATAGTCGACGCCCGAGGTCGGCATGGATGAGAGTTGCACGACCGTTCCGGGGACGACCAGGTTCTGATCCACGAAAGCCTGTACACTGGACCCGATGATCTGCGAAACAGCGACCGTGAGCACCCCGGACCATGAGCAACCTGTTGGAGAGATGACCTCCACCCCGAACCCCGTCGTTCCAGTGGGCGAGGCAAGAGCTTGCGGTGTCCCTTGCCCGCTCAGGATGGAAGCGTCCGGTAGCCAGGTGATCGTCGATCCGGGGTCGGACCCGGTAAGGACCAATCGCGCGGTATCATTCAAGCAGATCAGGGTATCCCCCGATACGGCAATGGAAGCGTTGGAAACCAGAACGGTGACACTGTCCATCGCGGTGCATGAGGAACCATTCGCTGCCTGCACGAAATAGGTGCCCGGGACCGGAGGTAGCAGCGCTGTGCTGTCGTTCGGATAGATGTTCAGTGTATCGGTGAAAGCAGCGGAGCTCGACCACAGGAACCGATCGGCGGATCCGAAGGAATTCGCGCTCAACGAAAGGCCTGCAACAGGTCCGCAAATGAGCGTATCGTTCATGGCCACCACCACCGGAGCGGGAAGGTCTATGAACACCTGGCCTACGGCAACATCCTCCTCATTGCAGGTCAAGGGGTTCGTGGCCGTAAGGGTCACGGTGTAGGTGCCCGGGGATTCGTAGGAGTGGGTGGGAGCGAAGGCATTGCTGTTGCTGTTATCCCCGAAGTTCCAATCGTATCCGCTGGCACCACTGCTCAAGTTCGTGAAGGTCACGGTCGCAGCACCACAGACCGTATCAGGAGAGGTGAATGCCGCGATCACAAGAGGGGCATCGAAATCGAATTTCAACAAGCCATTGTTGCAGCCACCACTATTGTTGGTGTTGCTCCATGCACCCGGAGTGGTGGGAAAATCACTGTTCCCTTGACATCCGGCGCAAACGGATTGATAGACCCTCCCCCTGCGGTCGAACCGGCTGGTACCGCCATCCACATGTTCGGGACTGACGGGCCCACCGTAGTACGTCGCGTAGGAGAGGTCCAACATATCGATATCGAACACGGCGAGATACAGGTCATGTCCATCCGTGCTGGATTGATGGGCGTCCGGAGTGACAGGTAGGCCCGCCGTGGTCAATTGTCCACCCAGGCCGCCAGCACTGCTTCCCCAGCCGCTCGTATAGATCTTGTTGCACACATCCACCAGGAAAGCGGTGGGGGAGATATCCGGGTTTCCGTCCCCACTCCCCACCCGTGAACTTAGTTCCAGCGTGCCCAGGTCATGGGAGAACTTCGTGATGAACTGGCCACCACCCGGAAGGTTGTACGGTGCATTGAAGATCAATTGTCCGCTCGGAGCCGAGGTCTGACCGAAGAGATAGACCGATCCAGGGCCATCGAGTTCAACGAAATAGGCTTGGTCATAGGCCGCACTACCCCAATAGCTCAGCGCATCGATCGTGCTCCAATCGGTTGCGAACCGGGCTACGAAAGCATCTGCGGGTCCTCCGCTGAAGGATGGTTGCACGGCACCGATGCTCGAAGGAAGGTCAAGGCTTGAGGTTCCACCACATACGAACAGCCTGCCTTGCTCATCCAATTCTCCGGCGTAAACAGCGTCTGACGAAGCACCACCCAAGTAACTGCCGTATGTCAATTGCGACAGAGTGGGATCGAAACGGGCCACGTATCCATCATGGCTTCCTCCACCGAACATTGGTTGGGCCGCATCTGCGGATACGGGCATCACGTTGCTTTGGGTGCAACTGGTGATGATGATGTTCCCCTGGACATCCAGCAGCACCTCACCACGCACCTCATCAGCGTAATTGAATTTCAACCCGGTCGCCGAATTCAAGCCATCATTGCTACTCCCACCCAGATAGGTGGAGCCCAATAGAACGGCTCCGTTGGCGCTCAGTTTGGCCACGATCATGTCCGATCCGTTCGGATAGGAAAGCCCCAGACCGGCTGGTGTGAAAGGTGTTCCTCCGCCGAATGAGCCGTCGAACGCATTGGCCGTGACCGGGAAATCATTCGATCCCGTGGTGCCCAGTATGTGGATCTGGTCGTTCCCGTCCACGATTAGACTGTGCGGCATTTCGGCAGCAGACCCTCCGAGGTATGTACTCCAGACCAGGAATGTTCCGGTGGTGTCGTATTTCGTGATCGCAATATCCGTAGTGCCTCCGGCCCAGGCAGTCTGGTAGGCACCCATCGTTACGGGGTACTGGTTCCCGAATGCCGTGCTGCCTGCGTAAAGGAATCCCGCATTGTCAAAGGTGGCCGTATATCCGAAGTTGTTACTCACGGAACCGGAGAACGTGGCAAAACTCAAGGTGGGGTCGATGACCAAAGGGAGGCTCGGGTCATAGGTCCCAGGACGGAATCCGATCACTCCATCGCGCAACGTGTAGGAGCATTCGACGGTCCGCTTAAGACCATCCATTTCTTGATAGGCCAATGGTATCCGTTCAGTGATCCTGCCCAGGGTCGTGTGAACGATGAGCATACCATCCTTCAACTGCACCCTGTCAGCGCCTTCGAACCCAATGCGGATGTTCTTGGGATCCGCCCCTGGAGCAACGACCAGATCATACTTCAGCCCAGCTTGTCCATTACGTATGATCGCATCACAACCCGGTGCCACATGGCTTATGGACAATTCCTCGAATGCCGGAACATTCCCGGCCCATGCATCGGAATCGTTTCCGAGGAAGAAGCTGTATCGCCCTCGGGTGGGGCGTTGGGCGACCACACGACAGTCCTCTGTAGCGGATAGGAATCGAAGTCGTACGGCATGATGCTGCAGGAGTTCATGGTCCTCGTTCGACACATCGAAATGGATATTGCCATGAGCTTTGGCGACCAATACGGCATCGTAGCGATCGATCACGAAGGAAG
>JAHEFL010000385.1 GCA_024640205.1 Flavobacteriales bacterium
TCAGTCGCTTGTTGATCGGTCCGACTAGGTAGTTGCCGCCAAGCCAGTTCGGCTGCACATAGCCCGGTGTGGGTTGCACATGGTCGACCAGGTCAGGGAAGACATCCTTCAAGGGTTGCTCCCTCAGGAATGGGCCCGGCTCATCGCTCTCCCTCGTGATCGCGTCGATGAACTCCTCCATGGTCATTTCCCCTTGATCCGTACGCAGCACCTTGCCCGGGTAACGTTCCTTGAACCACTCCGGCGTCCATTGCGAAGCCTTCCATTTTTCCGTGGCATCGGTAATGATCACCGGCTTTCGCGGGAACAGGTAGTTCTCCTTGAACTCCTTTATCGACAGCTTACTGCGACGTTCGATACCACCGGCTGCTTGCTCGGTAATTGCATCAGGGCTTGGGTTCGAGGTGGAGGATTCCATATTGGGCAGGGTGCTATTCAAGATCGCGATCTCATTTGTATCCGATCACGATCCACGGTGTTCCACGATAAGGCAGGATGAGCGTGCCCGAAAGTACGTATCGCGTTCGTGCATGCGATACCCTGGCCGTGTCGCTCACGTCCGGATCCATGAAGCATCGTTCCTTTGCAACCTCGATCCAGGAAAAGCCGGGGCCGACTCCCCTTCCTGCACCATCCGACCAGCATGCATTCGATCAAAGACGCTCTCGATAAGGAATCGCTCACCGGCACCACGATCACCGTGGCGGGATGGGTACGCACCTTCCGCAACGACCGATTCATCGCACTGAACGACGGCAGTACCATCCGCAACCTGCAATGCGTGATCGACCAGGAGAAGGTGGATGCCGCCACGCGCGCGCGCTTCACCACCAGTGCGGCGGTTCAATGCACGGGTGAGTTGGTCGCATCACAAGGCAGCGGCCAACGTGTGGAGATGAAGGTGGGCGCCTTGGAAGTGCTCGGCGACAGCCCTGCGGACCAGTATCCGATCCAACCCAAGAAGCACAGCCTTGAGTTCCTTCGGGAAAATGCGCACTTACGCTTCCGGACGAATACGTACAGTGCCATCTTCCGCATACGCCATCAGGTGAGTTTCGGGATCCATGAGTACTTCGACCAGGAGGGATACAACTATTTCCACGCTCCGATCATTACGGCTAGCGATGCGGAAGGTGCCGGCGAGATGTTCCGGGTGAGTGCGCTCGATGCGAAGAACCCACCGTTGAACGAGCAAGGCACAGTGGACTTCAAGCAGGACTTCTTCGGTGCCGAAAGCCGACTGACAGTAAGTGGACAGTTGCAAGCCGAACTGGCCGCGCTGGCCTTGGGCAAGGTGTACACCTTCGGCCCCACTTTCCGTGCGGAGAACAGCAACACCACCCGCCACCTCGCGGAGTTCTGGATGATCGAACCGGAGGCCGCCTTCATGGATCTGAAAGGCGACATGGACCTGGCCGAAGGCTTGAGCAAGCATTTGATCGCCCGCGTGCTACGGAACAGCATGGACGATCTGCAGTTCCTCGATACGCGCCTGAAGGAAGAAGAAGCGCAGAAACCGCAGGCTCAGCGGAGCGAGATGGGGCTCATCGACCGCTTGAAGTTCGTGCTGGAAAATCCCTTCGAGCGGATCACTTACGACGACGCGATCAATATCCTGCTGCGCAGCAAGCCCTATCAAAAGAAGCAGTTCCAGTTCCCGGTGGAATGGGGCGTCGACCTGCAGAGCGAGCACGAGCGCTACCTGGTGGAGAAGCACTTCAAGAAACCCGTGATCGTTACGGGCTACCCTGCCAAGATCAAGGCCTTTTACATGCGCACCAACGCGCCGGGAGACTTCGGCTACAGCGAAAAGGGCAAGACCGTCGCTGCGATGGATGTCCTCTTTCCCGGCATCGGTGAGATCATCGGCGGCAGCCAGCGGGAAGAGCGACTGGACGTGTTGGAGGCGCGCATGAAGGACATGAACGTACCCGCCGAAGAACTCTGGTGGTACCTCGATACACGGAAGTTCGGCACCGTGCCGCATGCGGGTTTCGGACTGGGCCTGGAGCGCTTCGTGCTCTTCGTCACCGGCATGGGGAACATCCGCGATGTGATCCCCTTCCCACGAACGCCGGGAAGTGCGGAGTTCTGAGAGCGAATAATAAGGTCAATGGGGGCAATTACTACAATGTGAACATCGAGCCCTCCCGACCAATATCCTCTTGGACCGCATTTTTCGCATTCTCATGAAGATCTACCACCTATCCACCTGTAGCACCTGCAAACGGATCCTCAGCGAGATACCGGATCTGGATCGCTTCGATCTGCAGGACATCAAAACGGAACCCATCACGCCCGGGCAATTGGATGAAATGAAAAAGCTTGCGGGCAGCTACGAAGCGCTCTTCAGCCGTCGCTCCATGAAGTTCCGGCCGATGGGGTTGCATGAAAAGGTGCTCAGCGAAGAGGATTACCGCAAACTCATTCTTGAGGAGTACACGTTCCTGAAGCGACCCGTGGCGGTGATCGGCGAACAGGTATTCGCCGGGAACACCAAGAAGGTGGTGGAGGCCATGTTGGAGGCGGCATCCAGCTAGTTCAGCGACCAGCCGGACCCTCGGACGAAAGCGTGGTGTGCCACCCGTATTTTTGCCACGTATGCTCAAACAAGGTCTCTTCCAAAAGCTTCAACAGAAGCTCTCGCCCCAACAGATCCAGTTGATGAAGCTGTTGCAGGTCCCCACCGTGGAACTGGAACAACGGATCAAGCAGGAGATCGAGGACAACCCTGCCCTGGAGGAGGGCGAGAACGAAGAGGAAGAGGAGGCCCGGCAGGAGGAGGCTGGCACGAATGAGGACGACCAGGAAGGGGGGACGGAAGATGACCGGGACGATATCGACCTATCGGACTACTTTCCGGATGATGATACGCCGGACTACAAGCTGAGTGCAAAGAACACGGGGCCGGACGATGAGTCCCGGGAGATCCCC
>JAHEFL010000386.1 GCA_024640205.1 Flavobacteriales bacterium
CACCACCTGGACGTGATGGATGGCGTTTTCGTGCCCAACATCACATTCGGGCCGCCGGTGATCAAGGCGATCCGCAAGCACGCCAAGAAGCCTTTCGATGTTCATCTGATGATCGTGGACCCGGACCGATTTATTACCATGTTCCGCGATGCTGGTGCGGATCATTTGACGGTCCATTATGAGGCCTGCACGCATCTTCACCGCAGTATCCAAGCCATTAAGGCGGCAGGCATGAAAGCCGGTGTGGCGATCAACCCACATACGCCTACGGCGCTTCTCACGGATATCATAGCAGACATTGATATCGTCTGTACCATGAGCGTGAATCCCGGATTCGGTGGACAACGATTCATCGAGAATACCTATGCCAAGGTGAAGCAGCTTCGTGCCATGAAGGAGGAATTTGGCTCCAAGGCACTGATCGAGATCGATGGCGGTGTGAGCACCGGCAATTCCAAGGCATTGGTCGAGGCAGGCGCGGACGTGCTCGTGGCAGGGAACAGCGTGTTCGGCGCACCTGACCCAAAAGAGGCCATGGCAGTATTGCGCATGGGTTGATCGCGACCTGCTGAACATGCTCCGTCGATCGTTCCCCCTGATTCGACGAAAGCCGGGTGCAATTGGAAACCCGTGTTCATTGATCCGCGTTAAGCGGTCAAGAACATCGATCCGTTCATGCTTCCCCACTTCTTCC
Source organism: Flavobacteriales bacterium (assembly GCA_024640205.1). Lineage (GTDB taxonomy): Bacteria > Bacteroidota > Bacteroidia > Flavobacteriales_F > PHOS-HE28 > PHOS-HE28. The sequence continues at coordinate 695 of JAHEFL010000386.1, forward strand.
GTTCAACCGCAACATTCCTCACCATTCCACTCAGTTGTACCCTGATCGCGCAGCGATCAGGGATCGGCTTCAAGGGTGGCATCCTGATGAGCACCATGCGCTCCGAGATAGTGCAGTACGACGCGCGGCCCGGAGGCACATTGGGTGCCTATCTACCTTATCGTGTCGGGAATGCCTTTGAAGTACAGCCCGAATTATTGTTGACCACCTATGGTGCTGCCCAACAGGTACCGGAATCCGCCCCGATCACCTTTCGGACCTATTATGTCCAGGTACCTTTCACGGTGAAATTCTTCGTCAGTAACACGCTCAATTTCCATGGCGGCGTGCAGGCTGGAAAACGGATGATGGCGACCACCTACTCCACTGACGGTCCGACCACCAGCACATCGGATTTCAATAACATGGATTTCGGGCTGATCGCTGGCTTGGGGATGGATCTGGCCTCGAGCATCGATCTATCGCTCCGATATTACCATGGAGCCTCCTCGGTGCTGGCGAACGACCAAACCGTATTCCCCAGGTACCGTTCGCTCCAATTCACTTTAGGGAAACGCATGTTCCGGTTCCGGGCACAGGCCAGACGACGTCGCTGAGTGCGGGCCTCAACAGGGGTCTATCTTTGCCGCGCATGTCAAAGCGGCCTATCATCGCATTGTTGGGAGGCGGCCAATTGGGCCGCATGTTCATTGAGAACGCGTTGCGCTATGACGTGCGGGTCCATGTACTCGATCCGGATCCCCAAGCTCCTTGCGCTGGCATAGCCCATCATTTCGTGACCGGGGACCTTCAGGATGAACGCACTGTGCTCGAATTCGCGGCAGATGCTGATATCATCGGGATCGAGATCGAGCATGTGAACACGGCCGCAATGGAAGAACTGCAACGATCGGGAAAGCGCGTGATCCCTGATCCCCGCGTGCTGAGCACGATCCAGGATAAAGGACTTCAAAAGCAATTCTATCGGGACAACGGGATACCCACGTCCGAATTCGAATTGATAGATGGTCCGGAGGCCATCGAAGCCAGAAAGCATCTCCTGCCCGCATTCCTGAAATCCAGGACAGGTGGATATGACGGGAAGGGCGTGATGGCCATAGCGGATGTTGCCTCTGCGAGCAGCGCATTTCCGGGACCGGCCGTACTGGAGCAAAGAGCGGACATCGCGCTGGAGCTTGCTGTTCTCGTAGCTGTTACCGACGATGGCGCGCACATCGTGTACGACCCAGTGGAGATGGTCTTCAACCCGGAACTGAATCTGGTGGACCATCTTCGTTCACCTGCCCGCATACCAGCCGCAGTTTCCCAGGAAGCATCGGCTCTTGGCGTGCGTGTTGCCCAGGCATTCCAGGCACCTGGACTGTATGCCGTGGAGCTATTCCTTACGAAGGATGGGACCTTGCTTGTGAATGAGACCGCCCCCCGGGCCCACAACAGTGGACATCATACGATAGAGGCCTGCCCCAGCTCGCAATTCGACCAATTGCTCAGGATCTACATGGGTTGGCCCTTGGGAGGGACCTTGTTGCGTGGAACGGCAGCGATGGTGAACCTGATCGGTGAAGGAGGCACCGGGGAGGTTTCCTTGCAAGGCTTGACCGATGTGTTGCATGTGCCTGATACCTTCGTTCATCTTTATGGGAAGCGGGAGACACGATCCGGCCGAAAAATGGGGCACGTGACCGTATTAGGCAAGGACGCAACGGAACTGGACCAGGCCATTTCGATCATCAAGCTTCATTGCAAGGTGGTCCCGCAGGAAGATCGACAGGAAGTGTGAACCGATCGAGAACCAAACAGATCAAGGAACGATGGTAGGGATCATCATGGGCAGCCAGAGCGACCTCGAGGTCATGCGGGAAGCACTGGATACGATGAAGGAATTCGGTGTGGATCATGAGCTTACGGTGGTGAGCGCCCACCGTACGCCGGAACGCATGGTCCAGTACGCGAAGGGTGCCGCCGAGCGGGGTGTGAAAGTGATCATTGCAGGTGCCGGCGGTGCCGCGCACCTTCCTGGTATGGTCGCTTCTCTGACCACGCTCCCGGTGATCGGTGTCCCGATCAGATCCCGGAACTCCATCGACGGTTGGGATTCCCTGCTCTCCATTGTACAAATGCCAGCTGGTGTTCCAGTGGCCACGATGGCCGTGAACGGTTCGCGCAATGCCGGTCTCCTGGCCGTGCAGATCCTTGCGCTCGGGGACAAGGAGCTTTCCGATAAGCTGAATGCATTCCG
>JAHEFL010000033.1 GCA_024640205.1 Flavobacteriales bacterium
GAGCCCCACCGGGGTGGGATCCCAGGGGTCACCGGTCACATAGGTCGGTTCCTGCAATGCGGTCTCAGGGAAAACGACCGCTCGTGTGGAATCCGTTATCGCCAGTTCCGCCAGCACCAGCATCCGATCCAACTGTTCCAAGGCATCCACTCCTCCGAATTTCTCGAAGTAGGGGTCCACGTTCGGTTGCACCAGCACCACCTCCACCGGCTCGCCCCTTTCGCCATGGGAACGCCACATTTGAAGCGAGACGATCAATGGCACCATATGGAATAGGACCGCCCCGATCACCCATCCGGTCGGTCGACGCCCAGTGACCCATTGAGAGATCGTCTTGTCGAACAGGAGATTCACCACGAGGACCCACAAGCTTCCCCCCAACACGCCTGTGTATTCGTACCACTGGACGAACTCCGGATAGGTCCCGAACACGTTGCCGATGGAGAACCAGGGCCACTGCATGTCCCAATTGTGATGCAGCCGCTCGAAGGTCAGCCAGCACACCACAAAAGCGATGTCGGCCATGCGGGATCCCAAGGCCTTCCGGGTCACACGTCGAAGCCACCATGGAATGGCCATCAGCAGCGTATTGACCACGACCGGTGCGGAAACGCTGGCAATGCGGGTGGACATAGGCTCGCTGACCATGAAGAACCACCAGGAACATCCGGCGTTCCACATCAGCACAGTGAGCAGGACGTATGGCACAAAGGATCTGCGCGCCTCCTTGGTACGGAGTTCATGCAGTCGTTCGGCATGCAGCAAGGGTAACCAAGCCACGAACGCAAAAGGTGCCATGCCGCCGATGGCCGGCCACGCGAGCATCCATAGGAGACCGCTGAGCGAGGACCAGAGCAGGATGCGGGAACGGGCGATGGCCATGCGCGAAAGCGACGAAAGTACGCCCCGTGCGGATGACGCTATCGCAACAGGTACATCTTACCGAAGCCTTTGTTGAAGTACTCGGAAGCACCGGTCTCGCGATACTCGATATCCTGCCCGTTCAGTTGGGCAATGACGCGGTAGAGATAAACTCCACGCGCAAGACGATCGCCGAATTCATCGGTACCATCCCAGGCGAAGTCCGTCATGTTACGACCCACGCGGAGTGGTCCCAGCTCGTGCATCTTCACCTCTCTCACCACCCTTCCCGTGACCGTCATGATCTGGATCTTCATGTAGCTGGGCGGCTGGCTTCCCGTAATGGTGAAAACAAAGCGCGTACTGGTCGTGAAGGGGTTCGGGTAATTGAGCACTTCCGTGATCGTGGGCCGGTTGATCACCTCGAAGGAGACGCGACGGTCCTGATCGCCTGAGAAATTGTTGCTCCGGTCCCAGGCCTGCATGGACAGAACGTATTTCCCATCCGTAACGAAATTCGGACGATAGATCACCCTGGCCTTGTTATTGGGCCCGTTCGCCGGGATGAACTGCATGATCTCAACCCCAGCACCGTTACGGAAGTAGATCCGTTGCAAGGGCTGGTCCGGACCGCTAAGGAAGATCCTGAAACTGGCAGTATCAGAAGGTTGATCCAGAAGCAGCACCGTGTTCTCATCGTCCAATGTGATCTCGATCTCCGGTTTGGCCGAGACCACATCACCGTCCAGGATATGCACGCCATCGAAGGTCACGTCGAGCAACGGGTTCTCCCGGTCCACCTCCACCTCGAAGCGTAGCTGTGCGATGTTGTTGAAATGATACTGTTCCAGCTGATGATAAAGCCCGGTGATCGTGTCGATAGGGTTCGCCTCGATCACCAACGTATTCGGCCCGCCCAACCCATTGGTGGAAAATTGGACCGTATCGATCTGCACCCCACCAGAGAGCAGCGGAGGCGCAACATGGTAGTGAAGAAGATGTCTCACATTATTCCTATCGATGACCCATGCCGCGATCAGCAGGCTGTCCATATCGAATTCACTGATGTTATGCACCGCGACCGATACACTGGCATCCTGACCCTGGAACAGGTCGTTCAAGGCATTGTGATAGCCCAGCGGAGGATCGATGGCGCATTCCGGGACCGGAGAGCTGAGCAACTGCCAGCGTTCCATCTGTGATGGGACCGGGGTCACGGACCCGAGGTCATGGAAATGGCCTTGAATGCGAAGCATCGGATACTGCTGTGCATCCACCGCGAGCCCCAGATCGGGGACCGAATCCTGCTCGGCTGGCAGATCGAGCAGCAGCACGCCCGGATCGCTTGGCGAGGCGTTCCAGGGGATACCGAGCACCTTGATCCGCGTACTATCTCCTGCGCCAACGGGGATGGCGTTCCAGTACAGCGCATCCCAAGAATAGGCCGGGCCGGCATTCATGGTGGTGATGGTCCCCTGATTGAAGGCGGTCTCCACCCACACGCTCAGGTTGATGGTCGCGGTGAGCGTATCGCCCAGCATGCTCTGGAAGGTGGAGGGGTCGCCCTTTTGCACATAGAATATGTATGGCACACTGTCCGGTATCGTGCTGAAGCTCGGAGCCCCTAAAGCCTCCATTGCGGGCATCAGTCCGGGAGCGTTGGCGGCCATCCCGGCCTTGTTCAATCGGAGCCACGTGAAGAACATCATATGATGCCCGTCCGGCACTACGTTCTCGATCAGATCCTGCAATCCGGTCATATTCCCTGGATCGTCCGTTCTGAAGCTGAACACCAATTCCACCCTGTTCCTGCAGCCGGTCTCGTTGTTCTGGTTCCCGAAGTTGTTGTCCGGATTGAACGTGACCCCACTTGAATTCGTCCATTTCGTACCCCATGGAACGAAGGTGGTCGGGTCGATGATCGCCACATGCCAGGCGGGTGTGAGGTTACAGCCATTGTATTCCTGGGGAAATAGGTCCAATGCCCATTCCGTGTTGTTGTTGCTTACGTTGCCCTGCACCCGGGCGCGGATGTTACGCTGACCTTGGAAAAAGTCGAAATCACGTTCCGGTCGATCATAGATCACCCCGGAAAAGTCGTCCTTCTTGTATTGGTAATAATGGGCCTGGCCCCAACCGCGCTTGCCAGCGATGTACTGGAAGGAGCGCTCGTACCAGTTGTACCCCCCATTGCCCGTGCTATCAATACTGCAACGCCAAAAGAACACGGTGCTGTCCTGCATGCTGTTCAACGCATAGATCGCCTGGGGTTGCCAGGTGACCACACCGCCCGGTGCCGAGATCATCGTGGACTCCATCAGCGGGCTGTTGAACAGGTCGGTGGTGTCGATCTGGAACACATAGTTCCGATCCGGTGCGAAAGGATCACCGGTGCTCGCTTTCAAAGCCGGCGTGGGCTCCGGAAGAATGGCGTAGTCGTATGGATAAGCTGGAACCAGATCCCCCGAGGTGATGAACAGGGTGGTATTGGCGACGTTGTTCGTCAGGTCCTCCATTTCAGGTACCTGGTCCGGATCGAGGTCGACACGGACCTGTAGCTGATTCACGCCCTGCCCTCCGCTGAAGCCCTGTGTCGGCACTTGGAATATCGCGGTATCCCGCAGGAGAACGTTGCTCAATGTGGTGAGGTATTCCGTTACGGACGGCTCCATACCCGGGTTCGTCCGCTCCAGCACCACGTTGAACTGCTTGTTCACAGCCTTCCCAATGTTCGTGACCACGGTCTTTACGAGGAAGGTGTCCGCATCGGCGCTCACCGGGTCCGGCGCGAAATAGAGGTCCTCGTAGGTCACACTGTAATCTGGTTCGGGCGGGGAATTGAGTACGATCATCGGGTCGCCTTCCAGCGTGAACGTATGTGCGTTGTTCAGCGCGATCAAATTGCCGGTATTCACGAGCTGTTCATAGATGGCATGCTGCATGTGCCGACCTATCGGTCCGCCGTAGTTCACCTGGCCCATGCTCGCGTAGAACTTGGTAGTGTACGGTGCTAGGTACTGGGCGACCCCGATGTCCACAGTAGCCAGAAAAGCGATCGGACCCTTGTTGGGCATCAACACCCATTTCTCGCTATTGCTGAACGTTCCATTCAAATGGATGTTCCCCACATAACAGGAGTTCGCTATGACCATCGGATGCTTGCCGTTCCATTCGTAGTTGGCGGGGTCATCGATGTTGATGTCGAACCCACTGGAAAAGGCATGGGCGAAAAAATTCATGAGCGTGACGCCTTCGTCCTCAATGAAATGTCGGACCGAATCCGCGGAAGCCTGCTGGAAGATCTCCGAGCTCGTCTTCACGAAGTTCACCACATTGCCGCCGAAGCAGGTATCGCGAACAGCATTTGCCATCTGCTCCATATAAGCGCCGAAAAGTTGATTCTCATTGTCGTTGAAGCCACCCCTGAAATGCAGGATGTTCTTCATCCAGGCACCACGCGGTTGCGCTTCCAATGCCTGCACTTTGGAGAGGTAATCGTACACTTCCTGCTCCTCAGTTGCGCTCAGTCTTCCAACAGGGATCTCCATTTTTCGCGGATCACCCTGTAATCCAATGGTGAACGACGGGTCACTGCTAGGATAGCCATAGGTCGGAACGAGGCATCGCGCATAGGTGCCTTGTGTCGCAGGTCTGATCCCTGGTAGCGAAAAGCTGATATGAGGGGTCTGAACGCTTTTTCCGACTAGAAAAAGACCCTGCGGTTCGGTATTCCATTCATTCAAGAGGAATTTGCAGAAGCGCCTGATAGCGAAGGCATGTTTGGGAATGCCGCCACCGAACTGATCATACAACTCCTCCACGTCCGCTACCACCGTGTTCATTTGGTTGTACGGATTGCTTTGCCGATACGCACCATATTGCTGCGCCGCATTCATCAAGGTGGAATGTGTGACCACCAGCAGCGCCGAATCAGCATCCATCGCTCCGAAATCCGTAAAGTATCCATCGCCGTTCACCGGCATCATGGTCGTGACGTTCGACGCCACGAGCGTATTCAAGATCCTGACCTCGGTCTCACTGCTAGAAAGATCCGGCGGAACGATAACCCGCCAATCCCCGAGCAAGAGGGTCGGCTCGATACGCCGGACCGAATCCGCATTCATCACGTAGACCACGGGGGTCCCGGAAAAAGCATAAAAATCCATACGTGATGGACCTGGTGGTGACGCATTGGGCAGCCACAAACGCATCAAACTCGCACTCTGCATCATCAGATCGCGTGGATATCGGATCTTGAGGAGGGACATCACCTGTTCATCATAATAATCCGGCACATACGCACCGATCTGGCTCTCGTCGAACAGGTCCTTAAGCACCGTGAATTTCACAGGAGTACTCGTACCAAGTGACGCGTTCGGAACCGCGAATTGTGTCCGGATGACCTTGGTACCGCGAAAAACCGTGTCAGATACCAGCACGTTCCCCGGATCGAACGAGACCTGCAAGTGGTGATCGTCAGCGAAATTCCCACCCGGATTGTTCTGAGCCGCAGTGACCGCGGACACCAGAGCATCGGGAGCACCTGCGCCATTATATAAGCGTGGAGTTCCTATGGCCCACACCTGGGATGGTGCAGGATCGTTGGTCGTTGCCTTGATCGGAACGGACCAGAACCAGCCCTCCGATTCCACCATGGCACCACTGGACGCACCCGTGTTCGGGTCTCGATATCCTTGGTAATACTTGTTATTGTATTGATCCACCATTTCACCCCACGCCCATGGGATCGGCGTGTAGTCATCCCATGCCATATCCGAGTATGGCGCTATTCGTTCCTTTTGAGCGTCCTGATCCCAAGTGATATAGTAGTTGATGGTATCATTATAGAGGCTGTAATAGGGATTGGCCTGGTCCAGTGGTGAAGGATACATCAAGGCATCCAACCACCCTGTGTTCCTCTCCGCGAAGAACTCGATGAAATCCCCTGTGTTCAATACGCCATCTTCCCCACCCTGAATGAACAGGGGAATCTGCTTCTCCCGTCCAAAGACCATGATATCACCCGGGTCGACCGTACCTATCGGGAAGCCGGCATTCGCCAAGGCAACGGAATCAATGCGGTGAAGCTTGTCCTCGAATACCTGGAACCGCCAGTACTGGCGCGAGTGGTCGATCCATTCGTTGCCATACGGGGTCTGGGCCCCGGCAAGGGCCACCATTATCCATAGCAGCGATGTGAGTAGTATTCTTATCATGAACCGGTCCGTTTGAACAGGTCGAATCGCAGGGAGAATACATTGGAATACAAGGCCACGCTGTTGTCTCCGATATCGGTGAGTGCGTAATCCAGGGCCACGCTCTTGATCTTCAATCCCAGGCCGATGTTCGGTTGCATGGTCAGCTGCTGGTCATCGGTGAGGTCCGTGACGTATTGGAAGTTACTCATGCCGGCACGGACGTAGACGATGCCAGCATAACCCAGTTCAATTCCGATCCGGGGGTCCGCGCTCCAGGTATTCGTTTTGATCAAGGTGTTCCGGCGACCATCAAAGGTGTTCTCCAGATCCACTGCCGCCAGCAGGTCGAATTTCTCCCCGAACGAGAATTGGCGTGCCGCCCCGAGCACCAACCTGGGAACGGTGACCTCCACACTGTTCTCCGGGATCTCGTTGTTGGTCTGCTGGAAAACATCCACGGTCCGCTGATCCAGGGTATAGCTCCATGCGTTGAAGGTGCCTGTAACGTCGCGTGCCACGGCAGAAAAGCGCCAACGGTCCTTGTCGTATTGGGCCCCGGCATCCAGGCCGAAGCCCCAAGCCTGTCCGAACTCACCCACGCGCCGGTAGATCACCTTTGCATTACCCCCGACGCGAAGTCCGGGGACGCTCAATTTTCTGGCGTAAGTGACGATGAACGCGTGGTCCGCTGAACTGAACGAGGTGATGCGATCATAATCTATGTTCCCGGAGGGATCGATCAGGTCGATGGTATTGGGGATGTTATCGATACCAAATCGGATAAAGGTGAAGCCGATGGTACTCATCGAATCGATGGGCTTGGCGATCCCGACGTGATCGTATTTCGCGATACCAGCGAAGTACTCGCTGTGCATCAGACCTACCTGGAGGTCACCTTTCACACCCAGAATGCCTGCCGGGTTCCAATAACCAGCGGTCACATCGTTGACCGCACTGATGTACGCATTACCCATACCCAAAGCTCTTGCACCGACACCAATGGCCAGGAACTCATTGCTGTACTTGGGAGCGTCCTGCGCTACAAGCACGTTCAACATTCCCCCGAGGGCCATAGCCGTAGCTCCGCCGCATACCCCGATCGTCCATTTGGTCATCATCCGCTTCTTATTGACGCAGCTATTAACTCCCGGTGGCCCGGATCATTGCCTCGAAATTAGCCAACTTCGCCTGCCCGCCGACCGATCTTACCGAACGGGGCGGCAGCGATCATGGCCCGCCTCCCACGAATACCCGACCTGCTCACCACTGCGAACCTATGCTGTGGCATGGGCTCCATCCTGTTGGCCTCCCAAGGACAGCTAACGATCGCGTGTTGGCTTGTGTTCATTGGAGCGGCATTCGATGTGCTGGACGGACTGGTTGCCCGGGCACTGGGAGGCGGCAGTGCCCTGGGCGCGCAACTCGACAGTCTGGCGGACATGGTGACGTTCGGGGTGGCACCGGGCATCCTCGTTCATCAATTGCTCACACGTTCCTTCGCATGGTACTGGTCCAGCGGCGCCTTGGATCCCATGTTCATTGCCACCGGCACCGCCCTTCTCATACCGATCGCTTCCGCATGGCGCCTGGCCAAATTCAATATTGACACGCGTCAATCGAGCTCCTTCCTTGGTCTCCCTACGCCAGCGAATGCCCTATTCTGGGCCGGGCTGTGCGTGGCCCTCACCGAACTGGCGGAAAGTGACAACCGTGTTGGCTGGGTGGCCGGGGTTCTCCTATGGCAGCCCTGGATCCTGGTAGGCACTACACTGGTCCTATCCCTGCTCATGCTGACTGAGTTGCCCCTACCCTCCCTCAAGTTCAAGCACTTCCATTGGAAGGGTAACGAGGTGATCTACTGCCTACTGGTAATTGGAGCCTGCTTATTCGTTCTTTATGGTATGCTCGCTGTTCCGATGATCCTACTTTTGTACCTGTTCAGCCCACTTTGGGGCAGGCTATTTCCCAAGACCCTATGAAGAACTTCCGCGCATCCATAGACGTAATGCCGCACGACAATTTGTTGGACCCCCAAGGCAAGGCCGTGACCGGCGCCATGGGTAACCTGGGGCTACCCGAGATCACGAGCATAAGGATCGGAAAGCACATTACGCTCCAGGTGGAGGCGAAGGACAAGAAAACCGCAGAAGCGAAAGTGGACGAGGCGTGCAAGAAGCTGCTCGCGAACCAGATCATGGAGAAGTTCGCTTACACGGTTGAGGAAGTCGCAGGTTGACGGGTGAGGGTTGGATATGACCCAGAGCTTCAATCAAGCTGCTTCCGCCGCAGTTCAAAGTTCCTTCCCAGGTATTTTTCCCGCACTTCCGGATCCCCCGCAAGATCCTCGGCGGCTCCATGTTTCAGGATGCGGCCTTCATAGAGCAAATAGGCCCGGTCCGTGATGCTCAGGGTCTCCTGCACATTGTGGTCGGTGATCAGGATACCGATGTTCTTGCTTTTCAGCTTGGCCACGATGCTCTGGATGTCCTCCACGGCGATGGGGTCCACACCCGCGAATGGTTCATCCAGGAGGATAAATCGCGGCTCCGTGGCAAGGGCACGCGCGATCTCCGTGCGGCGACGCTCACCTCCGCTGAGCACATCGCCCCGGTTGGTTCGAACGTGTTGTAACCCGAACTCATCCAATAGTTCCTCCAACTTGGCGGACTGCTCCGCCTTGGATAGATCCGTCATCTCGAGGATAGCGCGGATGTTGTCCTCCACGCTGAGTTTGCGGAACACGCTGGCCTCCTGGGGCAGGTACCCGATCCCTTTCTTCGCCCGCTTGTACATCGCAAGCTCCGTGATGTCCTCGTCGTCCAGGTATACCTTGCCTTCGTTCGGCTTGACCAGCCCAACAATGGTGTAAAAGGTAGTGGTCTTACCCGCTCCGTTGGGCCCTAGCAGGCCCACGATCTCTCCCTGCTTCACCTCCACGCTGACGCCGTTCACAACGGATCGCCCCTTGTAGCGCTTGTGGATGTTACGGGCTTGCAGCATGGGGTCAGAATGTGATGTTCATTTTCATCCGAAGGGACCAGAGGCGCACGTTCGGATTGTCCAGGTATGTGAGTCGATGAACCACATCCACGCGCAGGATCTTCAGGATGTTCTCGATGCCGAAGGAGGCTTCCGCGAACGGTCCGCTGTTCATGTCGTTCATGAAGGGGAGCAACTCCATCACTTCACGCTGCTCGGGTGCCAATCTTCCGACGGCGGCCTTAAAGCCCACCACCTCGCGCCATTTCAAGCGTCGGAACAAGGGGATACGATTGAAGAACAGCCCATCGAAGTGGTGATCGATGAACAGGGTCACGCTTTCGTCGTTGATGAACTCGAAGAAGTTCATTGAGTTGAATGCGATATCGTCGAAATAGAACGTCTCGTTACCTGCATTGATCAGCAGCAGGGGATATGGAAGCAAGCCCCAAACCTTGCCGGCCGTTACCGTGTAACGCGTGTAACCGAGCACTCCCGCCTGCACCCGTTGTTGGACCCGGGCGATAAGCTTGGTATACTCATAATTACCCTCCAGCACCCCCTTGAAGCCCTGAGCAAAATGGATCTGCAACACAGGGTAACGCGTGCCCAGGCTTACCCGGGAGAAATCCCCGCTCACATACTTCTCCTTGTATGCGAAACGGGTATTGATAACCAGTTCCGATGTGGTGATACTATTGATGGTATCCGGCTCCATCGCATCATTCAGGCTCACATACGACAGGCTGCCACGTGGGAACAGGGTCCGATGCCGGGCCATCAACATGTTGCTGAACCCTGTGAACCACTCCCGCTCCAGATAGGCCTGGTATTCATCTACCATGGTGAGCTTGTTGTTCGGAAGCCGCCGGAAGACACTGGAGAGGATGTTGTCCTCACGGAATGCGCCAAGGCTCTGCCCCAACTGTTCGATATCCCGCTTGAACGAGGCACCTGCAATGAGCCGGGGTTCACGCGATAGCAGGGTCTTGGCCGCAAAGCCGTACTTCACCTCGGTGTCCTTGGTGCCATATGCCAGGTAACCTTCCAATTCCTTGTTCCGGCTCCATTCGCTGCTGGTCCGTGCACCCATTCGGAAGCGGCT
>JAHEFL010000387.1 GCA_024640205.1 Flavobacteriales bacterium
TCGAAGTGCCGATCATGCCCAAGTACAGGTGCTCCGAACCTTCCCGATCTATCGGCTCGGACGATTCAAGGGTGGCCTGATCGCGGAGAAACGCACGGTCCGCGTTCGTCCCTTTGGGCGATTGGCATCACGGACCGTGGGGTATGTGCTTCGCGATACGGCGGCCACACCAGTGGGTCTGGAGGGCGGTTTCGACCCCTGGCTGAAGGGAACGACAGGGCGAAGGCTCGAACGCAGATTGACGGGTGGCGTGTGGATGCCCGTGGATGATGGCAATGGGGTGGATCCGGTTCCTGGGTCGGACATCCATACAACGATCGATATCAACCTACAGGATGTAGCGGACGTTGCTCTGGAAAGCCAATTGCGCAAGCATGGTGCACAGTACGGCTGTGTGGTCGTCATGGAGGTTTCAACGGGCTATGTAAAGGCCATCAGTAACCTCACGAGAATACAGGACAGCGTTTATGTGGAAGACCTGAACTACGCTGTGGGGCAAGCCACGGAGCCGGGTTCAACTTTCAAGCTCGCCTCGCTGATGGTGGGCATGGAGGATGGGCTCATCCGGCCTACGGATACGGTGGACACGCGAAAAGGTAAGGTTAAGTACCATGATCGAACCATGGTCGATTCCCACGAAGGTGGTTTTGGAAGGATCACCGTCCAACGGGCATTCGAGGTCTCTTCCAATACCGGTGTAAGCCTGGCCGTGTATAAGGCCTACCAGAAAGAACCGAAGAAGTTCATTGAGGGACTTCGACGGATGGGACTTGGAGAGCCTCTTGGTGTGATGATCCCCGGAGAGGCGGAGCCCATCCTGTACGGTCCTGGTGAAAAAGGATGGAGCGGGGTGAGCCTGCCCTGGATGAGCATCGGGTATGAAACGACGCTGACCCCGCTGCAAACACTGGCCTTCTACAACGCGGTCGCCAACGATGGTCGACTGATGCAGCCGCAGTTCGTTCGAGCGATCTCCCGTAACGGAAAGGTCGTCGAGGAATTGGAGCCCCGTGTCCTGAAAGAGCGCATTTGTTCATCGGGGACCCTGGAGATCGTGCATGGCATGCTTCAAGGTGTCGTTGATAGTGGTACCGCCACGAACCTGCGCGAGGCCCATTTCAATATTGCAGGAAAGACCGGCACTGCGCAGGTCGCCAGGAACGGTAGCTACAAGCAGCACGGCATCAGCTATCAGGCCTCGTTCGTCGGATACTTCCCTTCGGACGCGCCGAAGTACAGCTGCATCGTGGTTGTGAACGGGCCGAGTAACAATGTGTATTACGGTAACTGGGTGGCGGGTCCCATTTTCACGGAGATCGCGAACAAGATCTACAGCAACAGACTGGAACTCCAACAGGAAAGAAAGCTCGTCGCGAACAGTGACCCGCGGACCCCGATCAGTTACAGTGGTCATGCAGCGGATCTGAGGCTGGCCTTCGAGGGCCTGAACATTTCCGTGGAAGATCACGGTGAGGGTGAATGGATCACCACCCAGGCCGGGGATAGTACCGTGGCCTTGGTGCCGAGGGCCATCCCGACGGATGCCATGGACATGGTGCCCAACGTGGTGGGTATGGGCTTGAAGGATGCCATCTATATCCTGGAGAACAGGGGACTTCAAGTTCGGATACAGGGCCATGGTATGGTCAAGCGTCAATCACTCCAACCGGGAACGCGCGCTACGCAGGGTTCCATGATCGTGATCGAGCTGACATGAAACTGCTCAAGGACATCCTGTACAAAGTGCGTATCGAGCAGGTCGTGGGCAGTACGAACACGGCCGTGGAGAAGCTCGCCTTCGATAGCAGGCAGGTCGGCCCCTTCACAGCCTTCGTGGCGGTCAAAGGCACCCAGGTGGATGGCCATGGCTTCATAGACACCGCCATCGGCTCAGGGGCCAACGCGATCATTTGCGAGGTACTGCCTGAGGACAGGCAGGAGGGGATCACCTATGTGCGAGTCGCCAATTCATCCGAGGCGCTCGCGATCATCGCCACGAATTTCTTCGACCATCCTTCGAGGAAATTGAAACTCGTTGGTATTACCGGCACCAATGGAAAGACCAGTGTAGCCACACTCCTTTTCCGGCTGCATCGGGCCATGGGCAGGAAGTGCGGGCTTTTGAGTACGGTGGAGACCTGCATCGGTCCGCGTGTGATACCCAGTACCCATACCACGCCGGACCCGATCCGCATCAATGAATTGCTGGCCGAGATGGTGGCTGAACGGGTGACGCACTGTTTCATGGAGGTGAGCTCGCACAGCGTGGTCCAGGAGCGGATAACAGGTCTGCATTTCGCGGTGGCGGTCTTCACGAACATCACACACGACCACCTCGATTATCACGGCACGTTCGCTGAGTATATCAAGGCGAAGAAGCGCTTTTTCGATCAACTGCCGGCGGGTGCCATCGCCCTGGTGAACGCCGATGACGTGAACAGCGCGGTGATGCTCCAGAACACCAAGGCGACGAAGCGATCCTACGCCGTTCGGAGCATGGCGGATCACCGGGCCCGCATTGTGGAGAACCAGCTCAGTGGCCTGCATCTGAACATTGATGGGCACGACCTGTACTCCCGTCTCATCGGTGAGTTCAATGCAAGTAACCTTCTCGCTGTGTATGCCGTGGCAGTGTTGCTTGGTGAGGCACCCTTGGATGTGCTCACCGCACTGAGCGATCTGGAACCCCCTAGGGGTCGGTTCCAGTTGATCCGTAGCGGAGGTGGTGTCATCGGTGTGGTGGATTACGCCCACACCCCTGATGCCTTGAAGAACGTGCTTTCCACGCTGAACGAGATCCTCGGGGGAAGGGAACAGGTGATCACGTTGGTGGGATGCGGTGGTGACCGTGACCGCGCCAAACGGCCGATCATGGCACGTATCGCAGCGGAGTTGAGCGGGTCGGTCGTCCTGACGAGTGACAAT
>JAHEFL010000388.1 GCA_024640205.1 Flavobacteriales bacterium
ACCGAGGCGTGTAAGGTTAGAAGCGATAGCGCATTCCCGGACCGCTTCGGGCATAGCCAGTGATGGGCAGGCCTCCATTGACCCCGGTCCAGGCTACAACCTCCGCTATTCCAAGTAGAACCTTCTTACCACCGGCCCGTTCTCCGTGCTGATGCGGAAGAGGTAGATGCCGGTGGGTAGCTCCGCAAGTGGGATCAAGGAGCGTGTGACCGCACCCACCTGCTGCACCACCCGCCCTTGCAGGTCGAGCACATCGATGCGCTGCACCTGCTCGAAGCGGTCGATGACCAGGCTGCGCGACACCGGATCGATGCGGATATTCCCGACGTCCCCGCCTTCGGCGATGGACATGGCCACCTGGCAGTCCTGCACCATCTGGTACAGCTGCGTCTCCGTGTGCCAGGTGTACACCTGCTCCAGGATGCGGTCCGGGCAGATCTTGTAGATCGCGGGGTAATAGGTCACGTTGTAGTCCGTGAACACGCCGCGGTCCGGGTCCTCCACGTTGAAGATGGGGTACGGCGTCCCTTCCAGCCAGTTCCCCTGCGTCACCCAGGGTTCATGGTTCCCGGTGAAGGCGAGGCTATCGTTGTATTGGTCGTACTCCAGCGCCAGCACCATCACTTCATCGGTACCGTCCGGTCCGTACTGCTCGTACAGGTTCTTCAGCCGGTGCGTCTGGTGGTAGGCCCAGCAGGTAGGGCAATGCGCTGCGAAGATCTCCAGGAACACGGTCTTGTCCGCGTCCAGGTAGTCATACAGGGTATGCGTGGTGCCGTAGTAGTCGGTGAGCGTGAAGTCCGGCGCAGTGCTGCCGTCGGGCACTTGCGCGAAGCCGCAGATCCCCGGTAGCAACCACGCGATCACGAGCAGGTGTTTCATGGGGTGGGAACGGTGTGTGGCCGGCATCATTGCCCAGGGTACATGGGTGCATGAAGGTACGAAAGTGCATACCCGCCTTCCGAGCAGTCTATTAGCGGACCTCTGATCCCATGCCGGAACATGGCAGGTTCCCACCAGGCCGGGACGCAGCAGAGATCCCAAGTGCTCCGTCGTTTACTTTCGCCGCAACAGGTGCTTCACCACATGGCGCGCATCGCGCCGGTGTCCGGTAATGGTATCGGATGTGGCTGCGTACTGGAAATTGAGGCCCGCGAAGTAGAGGCCGGGCTCCTTGGCAACGATACCGCGCTCATGCTCCGGCACCATGCGTTCATCCAATACGGGCAGGTCGATCCAGGAGAACCCGGTGGTGAAGCCCGTGGCCCAGATCACATTCTTCACGTCCAGCACACGCCCATCGGCCAGCACCGGTTTTCCGTCGCGTACCTCGGTAACACGGCCGGTGCGCTCCACACCGGCGTTGACCAGGTCCTGCGGCTTTACACGCACCAGCGGACCACCCATGGACAGGAAGGAGGGCCGCAGCTTACGGCCCATGGGCGTGCTGGTGTTGAGCACATGGTGCCCGACGAAACGCACCATCCGCACCAAGAGGAACCGCGCAATGAACGTATCGATGGCAAAGGGGATATGCCCCACATCACGCCCCGCCACATAGGTCTTGTGGGTCTTCACCACCTCCATGGCGATGTCGGCCCCGGAGTTGCCCGCACCCACGATGAGTACCGGCCCAGGCTGTAACTGTCCCGTTGTGCGAAAATCCACACTGTGCATCTGTACGATGTCCGGTGAAAGATCCTTTGCGAATTCCGGGACCGCACCTTTCTGGAAGTCGGACATCGCGACCACCACGTTCCTGGCATGCCACGTCCGGTCCTTGGCCTGTACGATGAAGCCGGCCCCATTGCGCGCCAATTTTTCCACGCGCGTACCGAGTTCCAAGGGCAGTTGAAAATGGCTGGCATAGTCCTCCAGGTAATCCGCCATGGCATCCTTGGTCACGTACGTATAGCTGGGGCCGGGGAAGCGAAGGTCCTGCAGCCCGTTGAGGTAGGCGGGCGTGAACAGCTTCAGGCTCTCCCAGCGTGATCGCCAGGCATGACCCACGCGCTCATTGGCATCCAGGATCACAAAGGGGTGATCGGCACGCTGCAGCAGCCGGCCTATGGTGAGACCTGCCTGTCCGCCACCGATGACGACGGTATCGATATCTCTATTCTCCATGACGAAGGAAGCTAAGAACGATGGGCACCCGGGTGCCTTGAATGAACGAAGCTACGGAACGGCCCGGCCCGTTCAATGCTTCGCAGATGCAGAGCATGGGGCGTTGTCGGCGCACTGTGTAAGGGCCCACATTTGGCGGAACCGCTCCCTTGGTCCTCGCAGTAGGGCAGCTGCCAGGAAAGACCAACGAGCACTAGCGCGCCACGATCCGTCTTGCGGTGCGGTAGTTGCTCCCAATGATGCTCACTAGCAACGCGCCACCGGGAAGTTCGGATCGCTGCAACGCAAGGGTGTCGTCCTCCTGCATCGTGCGTTGCAGTAATAGGCGCCCGCTGGCATCGATCACTTGCACGAGCGCGCTGCCTTCGCCCGGCAGCTGCAGGGTCCAACCCCAGGGGTGTTCAGCAAGCAAGGGTTCCGGGCGCTCATCCAACGGTCCCAGCCCGGTAGGCAGGGCAAGAGAAAGCTCCCACAGTCGCGCCGGGGAGGTTTGGAAGGTCTCGTTGCTGAGGTACAGCGTGTCCGGCGTCCGGAATGCCACCCCCTCCAGTTGGATGCCGGTAACGGTGAGGAGCAGCCTGTTGTTCCAACCACCGAACAGGTCGTGGCCGGGGTAGTCGTTCAAGGTCCAGATGAAGGGGACGAAGGGCAAGGTGATCTCCAGCCCGGTGAGTACGACGCGGCCCGAGATGGTGTCGATGTCCGCCCCGCTGATGAGGCCCTGGGCGTCCAATGTGTCCCGTGCCGTGAGCGCGTACTGCCCGGGTGTGGATGGGAGTGCGTAGAGG
>JAHEFL010000389.1 GCA_024640205.1 Flavobacteriales bacterium
CCTTGATCCTGCGTGGTGAGGCCCGCGCCGAAATGAAACGTCCTGATCAGGCCATTCTCGATCTCGAGAACGGCCTTGCCCAAGGCATCCCGGATCCTGCCGCGATGACCACCCTTGCTCGTCTCTATGATCTCAAGGGGCGTAACCAGGATGCACTTGCCTTGCTGGAAAAGCTGTGCGAGCTTGAGCCGGATCACGTAGGCCATTGGAGCAATCGCGGGTTCGAGTTGATCATGTTGGGTCGCTTTGATGAAGCATTGGTGATGATCGAACGAGCCCTTGCCTTGGACAAGGACGAGCCCGTTGCGCTGAGCAATCGCGCGTACGTGCACTTGAAACAGGGCCGCGCCAAGGAGGCATGGAGCGATGTGGAACGGAGCCTGCGATCCTATCCTGCGAACCCTTATGCGCTCAGGACCCGTGCGATGCTCTATTTGCAGGACGGTGAGTTGGACAAGGCGTGCAGCGACCTTCAACTTGCCAAGGTCATGGCCGACATACCGGAGGTCGACCGTCTGTTGAATGAGAAGTGCGCCTCCCGGAAAGGTGGACAGCGCAACTGATCGGTCCGTCGGTCAGTCCATAAGAACCAGCTTCTTGACGTGCTGATCGCCTTGTGGTGTGAGCCAGCGGACATGGTAATGTCCGGCCGGAAGGTCGAGATCCAGATACAACCTGTCCGAATTCATGACCGGCACGGAACGCACGGAGCGCCCGGTCGCGTCGAACACATCTAAGCTGGAGGTCGTGAATTGCGGGAACACGATCTCCACTGAACCGGTCGAAGGGTTGGGCCACAGGTCAAATCCACCCAATTGTACTCCGTCCGGGATCGAGACCGGGCTCATTTCCACTACTTCGAACAGATCGATGCCGCCTTCCACAAGGTGTCCTGGTTCGTCATCCGTAATGAACACGCTCATCCGCATCGTCGTTGTCAGAGGCAGGAAGTCCAGTATCCGGATATCCGCGGGAACCCAGGAGGAGGCCGATGACGTGATATTTTCCACGATCACGGTGGTCGACCCATTGTCAAGTGATACCCTCAAACGGTCGTTCGGGGAGCCCGAACCACCTGCATTGAAGAACCAGCGATGATATCGGACATGAGGGTCCCACATGGTCGTTCCATCAAATACCGGTGAAAGCAATATGGTCGATCCTTCGTCCACATCATCCGATCCAGCGCTGCCTCCTCCATTGCCCGTCACATAAGCCAAGGTGCCACAGTCGGCTCCCACATCGGATCCGGGATTGCTTTGCTGTCCTTGGAACGAAGTACCCACAGGGCCTCCCCGCTCCCATGAACCGGAGGAGGCACTGCCACTGACGGACCAACCGAAGTCCAGAACAAAGTCATCATACCAACCAGGTGTCAGCTCGATCGTCATGATGCCGGTGCTCCCATCGATCGGTTGCTCCACCGGACAAACGTTGCGCCAACCCCACTGCCCTGCTACTACGGAATAATCATCCGCGAACATGGTCGGGATCTGGAAACTTCCATCCGCACCGGCCAACGCCAGGTATTCATACGTAGGGCTCTTCAAGCGCACCTGTGCACCTTCGATCGGATCGCCACTGATGGCATCGATCACAAGGCCTTGGAGCGCAAAGGGCACGAGCGGAACGAGGTCGATGTCCAATGCGGTCACTTCCCCGTTCACCAGCACTATACCAGCGATCGTTGCGGACTCGTATCCCGGCGCACTAGCGATCACGGTATAGGTACCACCGGTGTGGTACCCGGTAGCGTATTGTCCGGAGAACCCGGTGGGGTCGGCCACTGCCACATCCACGATCTGCACGGTGGCCATGGCCACGGGAGCAGCGCTGCTCGCATCACGAACGGTGCCTTCCAGATAACACGCTCGCACGTAGGTAGGCTGCAGAACGAACAGCCCCAGCTCGATATCCGTGCTGATGATCAAACCACTGGGAAGCCATGGATAGGTACCCCAACCGCCGTTGAAGCCATCCCCGGCCAAGGGGGAGTGATCATACTGTGCCACTTCGATCACGTTCCAGGGCCGGGCCACATCGTGTATCGTCGTACCCAGCCGGTAATAGCTGGTAACGATGTAATCATCGATGAAATGCGTGTTATGCGGGATCGTATTCGAACCAGGGTCGCTTTTGAAGATCTGGAGTTCCTGGATATCGCTGGGATCGGAAATGTCATAGCTGCCCATCCAGCCACTGGTCACCTCGTCCGTGGTGAATACGTACTGACCGTTATCGGACACCCAGCAGTTATGGGTGAAGTTGTTGCCAGTGGCTTGCGTGCCAAGAAGAACCGGAGCCTGCTTGTTGGATACATCGACCACGGAAAGCCCATTACCCAGGTGAGCGCCATACAATGTATCTCCCCGGGCCATGCAATCGTGAGCATACCATAGATCGAACTCCCCCACCTCCACCGGCTCGAAGGGATCCTGGGTAAGGTCAAGGAAAATGACGCCGCCGTTCCCCCTGTCCGCACCGCATATGTAGGCTATTCCGTTCTCATCAATGAAAATGTTGTGGGCCGAACTCCATCCATCACCGACCCAATTCTCGGCAGTGAGGTTCGAGTTGGCCGGCAGCGTGCTCAAATCGATGATCGCAAGTCCCCCACCCCCTTCGGTCGTGATGTACGCATGTCGGTTCCAAACCTTCAGGTCCCGCCAAATGCTGTTCGGGCCCGGATACCAGAACACCTCAATGGGGTTGGAAGGATCGGCAAGACTGACCACGGAAACGCCACCTCCGTTCACTCCAACAAGGGCGTACTCCGTTCCGTCCTGGGCCACATAACCCCATACATCGCTTACGCTGCTTTGATGTAGGTCATCATAATCCAGGTGGCCTACAACCGACATGTTCAGTTGGGCGGCTGCGAGCAGGCAGACAAGAGAAAAGAAGGTG
>JAHEFL010000390.1 GCA_024640205.1 Flavobacteriales bacterium
GTGGTGTTCGAGTACAGAGTGGTGTATCCGACTGCCGTGTTCCCGGGGCCTGACGTATTGGAATAGAGGGTGGCCACACCGATCGCGGTATTCTCGGCACCGGCGAGGTTTTGGTGGAGCGCGTTGGCACCCACCGCCGTATTGTTCGGTCCGGTGGTGTTCTCCTCCAGCGCGAAGGCTCCCACGGCCGTGTTCCCGGTGCCGGTGGAGTTATTGACCATCGCGTTCGTTCCCAGCACGCTGTTGCTTGCCTCATCCCCGCCGCCACGTCCCACGCTTAGACCATGTACGCGGGCATCCCCGGCTACCTCCAGCATCGCATCCGGCGATGCCGTGCCGATTCCAACCCACTTGCTATCGCTGTGAACCGTATCGGCGATCACCACCCAGTCACCATCCGCCGCGGCGCCACCGGAGGAGGCTGCATAGAGGGCATAGGGCACGCTCAGCAACTGCTGCGCTCCGAGGCTGCTATAGCTCGTGCCGCCGGTAGCATCCATGGATACCTCCAGGAAATACGGCCCAGCGCTCCAGTCGATACCGGCGAAGGTGCCTATGCCGGGTGTACCCTGGCCCATCTCCAGCACGAAGAGACCAAGCGGCGAGGTATTGGCGGCGTGCGTCTCGGAATATACCACGGTGCCTGCAGCGGTACCCTGCCTTACTTGCAATTGGAGGCCGATCGGCGCGTTGGGGATGGGGTCGCCGAAGGCATCGCGTGCCACTGCTTGATAGCTGATGGCTTGTGGCGCCTGCGCCATTGAAAAGGTGGCAACGAATAAAACGAGGAAGGTTCCGAGGTGTTTCATGGTGCTGTGTTCCATAGCGTGAAACTCCAGCATCCTTTATACCCAGCGATATGCGATCGAGCGAATGGTACGTGCGATCGAGGAACGGGCAGCACGGGCCTCTATACACCGCCGCCTCTTAACTGCACCGCTCCAACGAGACTGAGGAACATGGCCGCCTTGACGCTTCGGTAAGGGGACCAAGCCCTACCTTTGTCGCCCAACAACGAACGATCATGGCACAGGATCCACAGGCACAAGCCATCCGCAAGCGCAAGGCGACGAAGAAACTGGAGAAGTACCACGCCGCGAAGGCGGAGGCGCCCAAGAAAGCTGCGAAGAAGACTGCGAAGAAGAAGGATTGATCCGCTTCCGAGCGCCTTATTTGTGCAGAGATGAGCCCGGCCTTGTGCCGGGCTTGCTCGTTTGGGGGCGCTACTCGCGGAGCAGGTGGTAGGCGCGGGCATCGGCATAGGTCCAGCTCTTCCAGGAGCGCTGCGGGTAGGTGGCGAGGAAAGCGCCTTGGCGCTCCGCGATCACGTCGGCATAACTGCGCGGCGGCATGTAGAGCGTGCGGCTGAAGGAGTTACTGCCAATGATCTCCTGGTTGTGCTGATCGATCAGTTCCAGCTCGTGCTGCGGGTGGATGAGCCAGGGCAGGGCGCGGTCACTGAGGGTGGCCATGTAGTCCAGGTGTACGAAGGCCTGGTCCTGTTTGGCGAAGTTGTACTTCGCGATGAGCACATCCCAGTTGAAGCATGCGAGAAGCAGGAGGATGCAATAGGCGCTGAGGGCGTTCCAGCGGAAGAGGAAGTGGCGGGAGCGACGGCCCTGCACCTTGAGGCCCACCAGCAGCAGGCCCACCACCACGGCCAGCAGGAAGAAGATGACACCGATGCGCTTGTAGGCCAGCGCGTAGTGGTGGATGTACCAGTAATTGCGCACCGCCACGCTGATGGCGAGCACCACGTTCTGCGCGAGCCACAGGTACGCCAGCAAGCGCAGGGCCTTGCTGCCCCGGTAAAAATTCTGGTTGGCCCGGAAGAACCACAGCACGATGCCGGCACCCAGCAGGATGGAGAGGATGAGCAGCGTGGTGCCCTCGTGCACGAACTGTTTGAGGTACTGCCCATTGAATTCAAAGCCGAACCACACGTGGCGGATGTCCAGGACGTTGGCCACCAACAGCAGCGCGTTGAGGACACCAAGCAGGATGACGCCCGTGCGCAGCTCGTAGCGCAGGCCCAGCATGGCGTTGGCGGGTTTCCGCCTGCGGCGGAAGAGCTCATCGGTGGAGCCGATCATCCACTGGAGGAGGTTCTCGTTGCGGGTGCGCAGGAGCATGGTGTTGCTGAGCACGAGGCCCAGCGCGAAAGTGCCGGCAAGGGCGAGGTCCACGCGGTCGAGGAGCGCGGCCAATTCGCTGCCCAACTTCACCATCCAGCGATCGAAATGCGGGTTTGAGGCTTGATAGAGCAGGCTGAAGAGGAAGACGATGCCGGCGATGGCGAGCAGGGTGAACACCGCGCGACCACGCACCGTGGGCATGCGCCTGCCCAGTGTGCCGCGGCCAAGGCCCTGCAGGAAGGCGCGCTGGGCGGGCAGCGCATGGGCCAGGCCCAGCAGCAGGGAATGGTTGAGCGCGTGCAGACGCGGGGCCAGCAACAACCCAGCGAGAAGCGCGGCAGAAAGTAGGTTCACCAACAGCGCCAGCGTGGAGCCATGCAACACCACCAACACGCTGGTGAGGGCGAAGCCGAGGAGCGCCAGGGTGCTTTCAATCGTCAGCTTCGGTCGTTCCACCCACCACAGCACGGCCAGCACCAGACCTTCATAGAGGAACACGTTGAGCCCAGCCGTCTGGTCGTGGAAGAGCCAGGCGAATACCAGGGCGAGGAGGAGGCTGAGGACGGGCAGGGGCGGGGTACGGTGCATGAGTGGGATTTTATCGACGAGTGAACGCTCGGGATCGACGATCCTTGTGTTCATTGCGACAAGAACGATCAACATCGTTCGCGCTCCACCGCTGGAACCAGCGAAGTGCCTATGGGCAGCGGGTCCCCAGGGAGCGCTCGAAATCAGCCTCCAAGGCCTGACCACCGAGAGCCAGGCATTGC
>JAHEFL010000391.1 GCA_024640205.1 Flavobacteriales bacterium
GTTCCTCGCGGATCATTGCGATCAGTGAGCGGCAGAAGAATGAACTGGTGGAAGAGCACAGGATCTGCGGCCCGGAAAAAGTGTCGGTCATTCCCTTGGGCTTCGATCTGAGCCGGTTCCAGCTGGAACAAGCAAGGAAAAGACAGCTGTTCCGAAAGGTGTATGGCATTGCAGATGACGAGGTGGCGATCGGTATCGTTGGAAGGCTGGTCCCCATCAAGAACCACGATCTGTTCCTCGATGTGGTGGCCGAAGTTGCGCGTATTACAGGACGAAAGCTTCGTGCCTTCATCGTAGGGGATGGTGAGGAACGCGAACGCCTGCAGGACCGCGCCCGCGAACTCGGGCTTTCGCAGGTCAGTGGCCCGGTGTTCAATGGTCATGGATTCGGCCATGGAGTGAACGGTAAACCTGCGGTACCAGCTGCATCCATCACGTTCACCAGCTGGATCAAGGAGGTGGATATCGTGAATGCCGGGGTGGATGTCGTCATGCTTACATCCTTGAATGAAGGGACCCCGGTAAGCTTGATCGAAGCACAGGCCGCGAACCGGCCCGTGGTCAGTACCAGGGTGGGCGGGATCGAGAATATCGTGCTGCCCGGCCGCACTGCCTTATTGAGCGAAAGTGGGGACTCACAAGGCCTCGTGGATCATCTCACGCGCCTGGTAATGGATCCGGAACTCCGCTTCAATATGGGCAGAGGAGGTTGGGAACATGTACATGAACGGTTCCACTACACACGGTTGGTCAACGACACCGCCGATCTATACCGCTCCTTGCTGAACTGATCCCAGCAGGGTTGGATCGTTACTTTTGCCGCATATGAAGCCATCGTCGGGGTTCCAATGGGTTTTGACCGTTCTTGCGGTCGCGATCCTATCCGGGTGCACGATCAACCGTGACATCATGTTCAAGACCTCCCGGGACCACACGTTCGATCAATTCCAGGACACCAGTTCCAAACAACTCAGGATCCAAGCCAATGATGTGCTCCAGTTCCGGCTGTTCGCCAACGATGGGTTTAAAATGATCGACCTGATCTCGGAAGGTGGAGGCAGGGATGCGCAATTCCTTAACCGGAACATTTTCACCTATCTGGTGGAATACGATGGCCTGGTGAAACTACCGATCCTTGGACGTTTTCCTGTGGCAGGACTCA
This sequence comes from Flavobacteriales bacterium, assembly GCA_024640205.1. GTDB lineage: Bacteria > Bacteroidota > Bacteroidia > Flavobacteriales_F > PHOS-HE28 > PHOS-HE28. The sequence goes on from JAHEFL010000391.1 coordinate 1,163, forward strand.
CCGTAAGGGAGGCCGAACTTGCGTTGGAGGATCGCTACGTGGAATATTACAACCGACCCTTCGTTCAGTTGCTCGTAGTGAACAGAAGAGTGGTGGTATTCCCAGGGGGAGGTGGGGATGCTCGGGTGGTCCCGTTGGATAACAACAACACCACCTTACTGGAAGCCCTTGCCGCGGCCGGTGGGATGGCCAAGCGAGGGGATGCCCGGCAGGTGAAGCTCTTCCGGGTGGAGCCCTCCGGAGATCGAAAGGTCTATTCGTTCGACCTATCGGACATATCCGGATTGAAATACGGGGATATCGTGCTTCAAGGGGATGACGTGATTTACGTGCAACCCAACCCGGACCTTGCTTCCGAAGCACTGCGTGATATCGTGCCCATCATGACACTGGTGACGACGATCATTCTTGCGATCGGCGTCGTTCAAGGCTTGGCGAACTAAGCTGAAGCATACCATGCTCAGCGAGGACATCAGCAAGCGTAATCTCAACTTCGAGAGTTACAAGGAGCGGATAACGAATTTCAGCAATGAGTTCGAGCTGGGACTGTTCCTGCACATCGTAAAGCTCAGCCTTGTTTGGGTCGTGCTTTGTGTGCTGACTGCTTTTGCCGCTTCACTCATCTACCTCAGGTATACGGCAAAGGTTTATGACTCGCATGCCCTGTTGCAGTTACGTGAGCGTAACACGGCCCAGCAGGTACTGAGCATGAGCACCTTTGGCGAGGATCAAAACCTACAGGCCGATGTGGAGCTCATGCGTTCCCGGTTCTTTCTGACCAAAGCATTGAGCAAGCTGCCGCTGGAGGTAAGCTATTTCAATCGCGGACAGATCCTGACAGAGGAATTCTACACGCGTTCCTTTTTCCAACTGCGGGACCTGGTGGTACTGGATGAGAGCATCCGAGATGTTCCCATCTATGTGGACCTGTCAAGACCGGAGCGGATCGGATTGAACTACACGATCGGAACAAGTCCTTTTGCCTATGATCTTCCCGTACGGGAGATGATCAATACCCCTCACTTCAAGGGTACCATGGACCTTTCGGGAGCGGGTTTCAGCTTGGAGGAGAACAATGACCTTGTTCTTTTCATGCGGATCAACTCCTTGGACTACCTATTGAACAGGTATGTGCAAAAAGTAAAGGTCCAGATCGCAGATCCCGTTGCAAAAACGATCGAGGTGATCTGTGAGGATGAGAACCAACTGCTGGCCAGGGATATGGCACAGGCCATCGCGGAAACATTCATTGAATATGACGTGGAACGGCAGAGCGAAAGTGCCGAGAGCATCATCAGGTTCATCCGGAGCCAGAAGGATACCGTTTACGAGCAACTGCGCGAATCCGAATATCGATTGCAGGCCTTCCGCATGGAGAACAAGGTCGGTGATATGGAGGAGCTGACCCCGATCTTTCTGGAGCGAAGCAAAGAGTTCGAGGATGAGATGGTGCGGCTTTCCATGGATATCGAGCTCCTCAAGGCGATCGAGATAGCGACCCAGAAGCCGGTCGAGGAAACGAACGCTGCGGATCTGATCCCCCTGCTCGTAGGAACCCCCTTCGAAAGCCTGCTCACGGACATGATCATTTCCATGGAGGCACAGATCAAGGAGCGAAATGATGTTGCCTTGGATGCCACGGACAACCATTATGCGTTGCGTTCGATGGACGCGCAATTGGACGTTCAAAAGCGGATGCTCGTCGAGAGCATCCGCATGATGCGTAAACGAGCTGAG
>JAHEFL010000034.1 GCA_024640205.1 Flavobacteriales bacterium
CAGCGTACTCGGACCGATGACCGTGTTCGTCAACAGCACCATGCGCTTGCCTGCTGCGTTCGAGGCATCCAGGCCCTTGCTGATGGCGCTGTCCGCATCGTCCCAGTTGCTTTCCACGATGCCCTCGGCACCACCTTTGACCGGAGCCTTCAGGCGCTCACTGTCATACAATGAAAGCACCGAGCTATTGATCCGCGCATTGATGGAGCCTTTGTCCAGACCGGGATTCCGGTTGATGCCGAAGCGCGGGTTTCCCTTGATATGGATGGGACGTCCTTCGCGGGTCTTCACCAGAACACTGGCGAAATCCTGTCCATCGTAGTAGGTGCTCGCGTACCAGTTGGCGACACCAGGCGTGATGTCCTCCGGCTTGTTCACGTAAGGGATGGACTTCACGACCGGTGTTTCGCAGGCAGCCAGTGTGGCCGCACCCAGGGAGAAGCCCAGGAACTTCAGGAAATCACGGCGGCCGGTGGCGGAGCCGGTCAGACCCGTATCGCCCAGGAATTGGTCGATCGTCGGTTCCGCAGGGAACTCATGTTCACGACCCTTGATCGTCTCGGGGTGCTCATGCAGGTCCCCCAGGTCTTTCCAATATCGCTTCGTGCTCGACATGCGGCGCGCGTTGTTCGGTCTTAGTAATGGCACTTGGAGCATTCCCAGCCACCAAGCTCCTTCACGGTGATCTTGCCGTCCTCCAGGTATTGCTTCAGTTCGTTGTGCCCGAGATCGGTCTCCATCAAGCGGGCCTGCACTTCGTCGTAGTATCCATTGCCCGCCATGTTCACCTCCTTCTCATTGTGGCATTGGATGCACCATCCCATGGTGAGCGGTGCCCACTGTTCCGCTACATCCATCTCGGTATCCACAGGTCCGTGGCACTCCTGGCATTCCAGCTTACCCACGGCCACGTGCTGGGCGTGGTTGAAGTAGGCGTGATCGGGCAGGTTATGCACTTTAACCCAACGGATCGGTTCCTCCTCCCCGGTATACTTCTGGTTCTCCGCATCCCAGCCCACCGCCTTGTAGATCTTGGCGATCTCCGTGGTGCCGGTCACCTTGCCTGCTTCCACCGCCTTGTGGCAGTTCATGCACACGTTGGCGCTCGGGATCCCGGCGTGCTTGCTCTTCTCCACACCACTGTGGCAGTATTGGCAATTGATCGCCAGGTTCTCCTGTCCGGCGTGCAGCGTGTGGTTGAACTGGATGGGTTGCTCCGGCTTGTAGTTCGGAACGCCATCGCCACCGTACACACCGATCACCCAGGCCATATCCCACAACTTCACGATCACCCATACCACGAGGAACAGGCTGATGAAGCTTGCGGCCATTTTGTTGTTCCAGGCCCACAGGCGGATGCGCTGGACGAAATTCAGGTCAGGTGCCGGCTCACGGCCTTCCGCTTCGCGAACGGCGTTGTCCAGGCTTTTCTTCACCCCGCTCAGGGAGATCACCACCACCAGCAACATGAGGCCGATGACCACCAACCAAGGCCAGCTGCTTCCTGCACCTTCACCCTTCGCAGGCTCCATACCGCTCACCGGAGGTGGGGTAGCGGCAACCGGAGGAGCATAGTTGTCAGCGTAATACAGGATCGCGTCGATCTCCTCGTCGCTGATCGCATTGGCCGTCATCACGCTCTTGTTCCATTTCTCGAACAGCGCGTTGGCGTAAGGATTACCTGTTTTCAGATAAGCCGAACTATTCTTGATCCAGGCATAGATGTCACCCTGCCCATCCCACCGGGCGCGGGCACCCTTGATCGCTGGCCCGGTCATATCCTTGTCCGGCTTGTGGCATGCTCCGCAATAGCCCTTGAAGAGCTTCTCACCTGATGAATACAACTCTGCATCAGCCGGTTGCGCGTGGCCAACAGGACCCGAAAGGAGCAACAGGAGTGCGAGAGAAATGCGAAGGAGCCCGGTCAAACGTTCTGAAATCCTTGCTACAAGCGACATTCCGGACGATTTAGAGGGACCAGGTACCCGTGGTCCGGGCGCAAAAATAAACGGCTCAGCGAACCGGGAAGGCCATCGGGGGGTGTATGCCACGTGCTTGTCACTATTTAGAGTCATTCTAAACTAAGTGCGGAGCCGCGCTTCGCTGGAACACCCACCCCCGTGCCGTACGTCCGGCATACTTTTGGCCTCGGCCCGACGATGCGATCAACCCTCCTTACAGCGTTCCTTCTGCTTGTCGCTTCTGCTTTTTCGCAGACGGACAGCATACCTGCAACGCGCACCTTCCAGCGACATGGGGACGTGATGAAACCCGTTCCAGCGGATAGCCCGGAAGTAGCTGTAGTTCCGCCCGGCGACGTGAAGTTGATCGTGGACCCGCGCGTGGAGACGATGATGAAGGACTATACCTCGCGCAAGCATGTGCAGCGCGGATACCGGGTGCAGATCTTCCTGGGCGACCGCAAGACGGCGGAGGACACCAAGCGCACGTTTCTACAGAAATACCCGGATGTACCGGCCTACCTCAGTTGGTTGGCACCCAACTTCCGGCTGCGCGTGGGCGATCTGCGCACGCGCTTGGAAGCGGAGAAACTAATGGCCGAATTGAAGCCACTGTTCCCCGGCAGCTACATCGTGCCGGATGCGATCGAAATGCCTCGGATCGAGAATTAGGGATCAGGAATCCCTAATTGCTGAAACTTACCCTTCCAGCGTTCGCTTCACTTCTTCCACGATGAAGGCTTCGACGTTATCGCCGACCTTGATGTCGTTGAAGTTCTTGATGCTGAGGCCGCACTCGTAGCCGTGGGTGACCTCCTTCACCTCGTCCTTGAAACGCTTCAGGGTATCGAGGTCGCCGGTGTAGATGACGATGCCATCGCGGATCAGGCGCACCTTGTTCTTCCGCTCGATCTTGCCGTCCAGCACGTAGCATCCCGCCACGGTACCGACCTTGCTGATCCGGAAGGTTTCGCGCACCTCGGCCGTACCGGTGATCTTCTCCACCTCCTTGGGTGCAAGCAGCCCTTCCATGGCCTGCTTGATCTCTTCGATGGCGTTGTAGATGATCGAATACAGGCGGATGTCGATCTCCTCGGTCTCGGCCAATTTGCGCGCACCGGTGGTGGGGCGCACCTGGAAGCCGACGATGATCGCGTTGGACGCACTGGCGAGCAGCACATCGCTTTCGCCGATCGGTCCCACGGCCTTGTGGATGACGTTCACCTTGATCCGTTCCGTGCTGAGCTTCAACAAGGAGTCCGTCAAGGCTTCCACGGAACCGTCCACATCACCTTTCACGATGATGTTCAATTCCTTGAAATCACCGATGGCCAAGCGACGTCCGATCTCGTCCAGCGTGATGTGCTTATGCGTACGGATGCCCTGCTCACGCTGTAATTGGTGACGGCGGGTAGCGATCTGGCGTGCGTCGCGTTCGTCCTCGAACACCTGGAATTGGTCACCGGCGTTCGGTGCACCATCCAGGCCCAGGATGGATACCGGTGTGCTTGGTCCGGCTTCGTTAACACCCTGACCACGTTCGTTGAACATGTTCCGCACCCGGCCACTGTACTGTCCGGCCAGGATCACATCCCCTTTGCGGAGCGTTCCCGAGTCCACCAGCAGGGTGGTCACATAACCACGACCCTGTTCCAGGGTGCTTTCGATCACCACACCGTTGGCCCGTTTGCCGGGATCGGCGTTCAGGTCCAGCAACTCGGCCTCCAACAGCACTTTCTCCAACAGCTGATCGATACCGGTCCCCTTCTTTGCGCTGATCTCCTGGCTCTGGAATTTACCACCCCAGTCCTCCACGAGGATGTTCATCTGGGAGAGTTCCTCGCGGATCTTGTCCACGTTGGCGCCCTCCTTGTCGATCTTGTTGAACGCGAAGACCATCGGTACCCCGGCAGCCTGTGCGTGGTTGATCGCTTCCCGCGTCTGCGGCATCACGCTGTCATCCGCGGCGACGACGATGATGGCGATGTCCGTGACCTGTGCCCCGCGGGCACGCATGGCGGTGAAGGCTTCGTGACCGGGTGTATCCAGGAAGGTGATCTTCTTCTCGCTATCCAGTGTTACGCTGTACGCACCGATGTGCTGCGTGATGCCACCGGCCTCACCGGCAATGACGTTGGCCTTGCGGATATGGTCCAGCAAGGAGGTCTTACCATGATCGACGTGACCCATCACCGTAACGATCGGTGGGCGGGGGATCACGCGGTCCGGATCATCCTCCTCCTCCTGGATCGTCTCCTGCACCTCGGTACCGACGAACTCCACTTTGAAGCCGTATTCCTCGGCGATCACCGAGAGGGTCTCCGCATCCAGGCGTTGGTTGATGCTCACCATCATGCCCAGACTGAAGCAGGCCTTGATGATGTCCGTGACGGGAACACCCATCATGGAGGCCAATTCGTTGGCTGTTACGAATTCGGTGACCTTCAGGGTCTTGCCCGCCAATTCGCGTGCTGCCTGCTCCTCCTCCTGGCGCTGGTAACGCTGGTCCCGCTTGTCCCGGCGGATCCGGGAACCCTTGCTCTTCCCTCCCCCGGTGAGACGCGCGAGCGTTTCGCTCACTTTCCGCTTCACAGCATTCTCATCGAGTTCGCCAGGGCGTCCGCTGCCGGTGGAGCGCTGCTCCTGCTGCACAGCCCGGTCGATGTTGACCGGTCCGGGTTTCACGATACGCTTGCGGCGTCCCTTGCGGTCATCGGAACTGCGCTCGGCCGGTTTGCGCACGCGCTCCGCAGGCAGCTCGATCTTGCCAAGGGTCTTCAGCCCGGCCAGTTTCTGGACGTTCACGCGGATCGTTTCGGTCTCCTCCGCACTATCCGCAGCGGGTGGCTTGGCTTCCTCCTTGGAGGTCGGTGCAGCTGGGGGATCCGCTTCCACCGGTGGCTTTTCAGCATCCTTGGCCGCCTTGGGCTTGGGCTCCAGGTCGATCTTCTTCACCACCTTCACCGCAGGCTTGTCCACCTTGGCCTTGATGGTCTTCTTTTCTTCCTCGGCAGGTGGCGGTTCCGGTGCGGGCGGGATGACCGTTGCACCGCTCTCAGGGATGTTATGGATCAGCACCTCGTCGCCGTCATCCTTGGGCTTCACCTCGGCGATGTTCGGGCTGCCGGTGAGCGTGATGGTCTCACGCTCCTGGCGCTGCTCCACCACCTTCCGGCTCTTCTGCTTGATCTCCTTGTCCTTGCCGAACTCGTCCTGCAACAGATCGTAGAGATCGGCGGGGATCTTCGTGTTGGGGTTGGTCTCGATCTTGTGCCCCTTCGTCTCCAGGAACTCAGCCACGGTTCCAACGGCCAGGTTGAATTCCCGCGCCACCTTGCTCAGTCGTATGCCCTTATCCGTCGTTTCGCTCATGCGGTGGATCGTTCGATGTTCACTGTTCCCCTTGGACCTTCCTATGCCTCCAATTCCTCGCGCAGGATGCGCAGTACTTCCTTGATGGTTTCCTCCTCGAGGTCGGTCCGCTTGGCCAGATCCTCTGCAGGAATATCGATCACCGAGCGGGCCGTGTCGCATCCGATGCCCTTCAGCACGTCGATGATCCAGCCGTCGATCTCGTCGCCGAACTCGTCCAGGCTCACGTCATCCGTTACTTCGTCCGTCTCGCGGTACACATCGATATCGAAGCCCGTGAGCTTGCCGGCCAGCTTGATGTTGTGGCCGCCCTTGCCGATGGCCAGTGCCACCTGATCGGGCTTCATGTACACCTCGGCGCGCTTGTGCTCCTGGTCCAACTTGATGTCGCCGACCCGTGCCGGGCTCAGCGCGCGCTGGATGAGCAACTCCTCGTTGCTGGTCCAGTTGATGACGTCGATGTTCTCATTGCGCAGTTCCCGTACGATGCCGTGGATGCGGCTTCCCTTCATGCCCACACAGGCTCCCACCGGGTCGATGCGGTCATCGTAGCTCTCCACGGCGACCTTGGCACGCTCGCCGGGTTCACGCACGATGCGCTTGATGGTGATGAGGCCATCGGCCACCTCCGGTACTTCCTGCTCGAACATCTTCGCCAGGAATTCAGGCGCGGTGCGGCTCAGGATGACGACGGGCGTATTGTTCCGCAACTCCACTTTCCACACCACCGCGCGTACACTATCGCCCTTCTTGAAGAAGTCCGTCTTGATCTGCTGGTCCTTGGGCATGATGAGCTCGTTGCCCTCATCGTCCAGGATAAGCGTTTCGCGTTTCCATATCTGGTACACCTCGCCGGTGATGATCTCGCCCACCCGCTCCTTGTACTTGTTGTACAGGTGGTCCTTCTCCAGTTCCATGATGCGGCTCTGGAGGTTCTGCTTCAGCGAAAGGATGTTGCGGCGCCCGAAGTCCGCGATCTTTAGTTCCTGGCTTACCTCCTCACCCACTTCGAAGTCGGGTTCGATCTTCTTGGCCTCAGCCAGTTCGATCTCCAGGTTGTCGTCCTCGCTCATGCCATCCTCCACGATGATCCGGTTCAGCCAGATCTCCAGGTCACCCTTGTCCGGGTTGATGATGATGTCCACGTTCGCCTCTTCCCCGAAGCGGCGCTTCACGACACCCCGGAAGACATCCTCCAGGATGCCCATCATGGTGACGCGGTCGATGTTCTTGATGTCCTTGAATTCGCCGAAGGACTCGATGAGGTTCACAGTGCTCATGGCACGATCAATTGAACTTGTAGGTTGCTTGTGTGGACTTGATCTCGGTGAGGGGGAAGGTGGTGACCTCCTCCTCCATTTTGGGCAGACGCCCCTTCACCTTGCTGGGGTGCTGAATGCGGATGCCCATGCTCGTATCGTTCAGTTCGGCGAGTTCGCCGCGAAGGGTCCTGCCATCGGTGAACTTGAGTTCCACGATGCGGCCCATGTGCTTATGGTATTGGCGCAGGACCTTGAAGGGGCGGCCCATGCCGGGGCTGCTGAACTGCATCTCGCAGTCGTCCGCAGCATCACCGAGGTCCTCACGCACGGCGCGATTGAGCCGGGCCAGCTCATCCAGGGTGATGGCCTTGTCGTTATCCACCTCCACGTTCACCTTGCCGCCGGGGCGTACCTCCACATCCACCAGGAAGTGCGGTGTGCCCTCCAAGTGCCGTTCGATAACGCTGCGCAGCTGCTCCACAGTGATCATTTTCCCTTGCCCGATCGCGGGTAACAAAAAAGAGGGGCGGTCCCCTCTTTCACATCTTCCGCCATCTTTCAGGTGCAAAAGTAGGGTTTTACTTGGAATGGCAATGTGCAGCGGACGGGATGAACGCGCCACCGATCCTGTGCAGGACCGGAACGGTACTACGACGAGGAGCCGCCGCGCCGGCGGGTCTCCTTGAGCAGGGCCTCGGTCTCTGAGAGGGAAAGCTTGGTGAGGATGGCATGGATGTCCTCCGGGACGGCCTCCTTGGTGAGGAATGCGAGGTGGTCCGGTGCGTCCTTGAGCTGGTCCTTCGGGGGCCGATAATCGAGCAGGTCGTTCGGGACACACAGGAAGATGCGGCAGAGCTTATCCATGTGGCGCAGGTCGATGCGCTGCATGTTGCCCGCGACAAGCTTCTTCGCGGTGTGGTACGAAAAGCCATGCTTGACGAGGAATGTGACAGGATGCTGCACACCCTTGAGGCGGGCGATGCGGGGGATGTTAAGGACGATCATGCGGTGGGGATGCAGGCTGATGGCGGGTGGTCCGAGGGATGCCGAGTGCCGGGTGGCCTTGCCCCTCGTTGCACGCGCATTCCACAAAGGGGCTGGCGTGTTTTACTATCCGCAGGTTGTATTTTTTACATCTACTCATGTACTATTTACACCTAAGGTCGCATTATTTTAGTCATTCGGTGTATTTTGTTGATAGTAGGTACTACTATTCTATATTCTGGTTGTATATATCCTCACATGAGGCGTCCTTATTTGTTGTATTGATGTAATTATTGAAACATTCCATGTAGGATCATGGACGAGGGGTGTACTTTTTGAATCGAAGGACGTACGGAAGCGTGCGGAGGAAGGAGGAAAGGAGTTGGCGACGTCCGGGTCCCGGAAGGATGAACCTATGAATGGGCCATCCAGTTCGCGCAAAAACCGCGAACAGGGACGGGCAATTCCTCATGGATCAGGATCTTCCTTCCAAGCAACATACTGGAACCTCGCATCCAACGACCGAAGATCCAGCGTATCGCGCATGGCCGGGGTGATGCGCAGCGGGTACAGGGCCCTGTTGGCCGGTTTCTGCATCATCTCCAGCCATTGCGCTTCGGTGAACCGATCAGGGCGGTTGGCGAGCAGTACCGTGCGCGTCTCGTGGTTGAATACCGGCACGGAGTTGTCCGCGGCTTGCTGAGCCAACACACCCAATGGCAGCAGGACCACGATGAAGAGCAGCAGGCGGGAACTCATGGCGCTGTGATGACCATTGGGGTGGAAGCCTGCTGTGCGCCCCAGCGCAGGCGGCAGTAATAGAGACCCGGGGCCACGTCCGGCATGGCCACCTGATGCACCTGGCTCCAGGAGGGCAAGCGCTCCCGTAGCACCACCCGCCCGTCAGTATCGTGGACCAACAGCTCTCCTGCCATGGGTTGCGCGGCGTAGTGTACCGCGAAGTGCCCACCGACCGATGGGTTCGGGAAGGCGCGCAGGGTCTGTTGCAACGCGACCTCGGACACCGCCGCGTTGATACCCAAACTGTCGCAAATGCTCCCATCCACTGGCCCCAGGTGGTAGTTGGGGTGGTTGGGTAGGGAGTTTGAGTAATAGGTTGGCAAGGCCACGCCATGCTGGTCCATGTTGCAGGCCAGCCCGGCGGAATCCGGATCGTGGACCACATGCATGTGCAATGTGCTATTCCCGGTGCCGATATACACCTTCCCGTCGGGCGCGAGTTGGGCGATGTCGAACAAGGTGGCAGCGGGCCAGGCTGGGGAATAAAAGCCATCCCAGGTGGCGACATGTACCATGGAGGCGGCAATGTCCGGGGCCTCTGTATCATACTGGTACACGTCCATCACGGAGGACACGTACAGGTAACGGCTGTTGGGGGAGAAGGCCACCCCTCCCATGCTGTTGGCATCGTCGATGAGGATGTGCACGGGATCGGAGAACAGTCCAGTACAACGATCGAAGTCGAAGATCTCCAGGTCTTCATCCTCGCCCCAGTAATAGGCGAACCGGCTTCCATCCGGGGAGAAGGTGGCCTGTCCGTTATCCGGGGGCCGCACGATGCCGATGGACTGCGTGCCATCGAGCGCCACCCCGGCAGGGCTCACCAGCAGGCGATAGAAGCTGTTCGTGTTCACCTTGTGGCAGAACACCCACCAATCACGCCCATTGGCATGACGGACGGCAGTGACCCTCCCTGTGTTCAGGGCATCTGAGATCAGTACTTGGTTCTTGCTTACTACACCACCAAGCCCGCCGTCCAAGCTCATGTCGACCGTGGTCTGATACAGGAAAAGAGCGTTCGGACCGGGGACGTTGTCCAGTGTTCCGTGGATCAGATAATAGACCCCCAGCTCAGCTGGCTTCGGAAGGATAAGGCAGCTCTGCGAGAGGTGGAGTCCTTCCGGGAACTGGGAGGTGTACCAGCTCGGATTCAATCCTGTGCCGTTCAGCAGGGTATCGCCTGTGGCATTCGCCAAGTAGGCCCCGTTGGTGCTAAAAAGGAGATTGCCAGAATCATTCGAGATGTTCGCGTTTGTTCTACGGAAGTCAATATCCCGTTGTACGTATGAGACCACAACACTACCGCTCTGGAACTCCAGATCGGTACCTCCAAAGGGGATGGGCTCCTCGCTGTTCGTTCCACCCATCCACAAGTTGTTCTTGCCTTGCTGAGCGATTGTCTCGCCAAAACCGAACTCAATGGAACAGACAAAACACAACACCCCAAGATTGGAAAAACAGCGCATCAGATGGACGATCAACGAACGACCGAGAGCTTTCCTTGTCCAATCAATCCTGTATCATTTGTGACCCGGAAATGATATGCGGCAGGGGCAAGCC
>JAHEFL010000392.1 GCA_024640205.1 Flavobacteriales bacterium
GCCCCGGTTGCTCCGGCTTATACGGACTATACGTCCATCACAGGTGCGATGGAGGCGGGAAGCACCTATCCGATATCCATAGGTGTGAGCTCCGCTATCGGGACGACCTACAATACGAACCAGGCCTTGGTATGGATCGATCTGAACCAGGATGAGGATTTCGATGATGCTGGTGAGCAGGTCTTCGTTTCTACGATCGGTGCGGTGAACGCCTACACCGGGGATATTGCTATTCCATTGGGAACGATGGCGGGAAGTACCCGGATGCGTATCCGCTTGCACGACACATATGTCGGTCCGGATTATGTGAATAACCTGAACGCCACACCATGCGGTATCGCGAGCTATGGTGAAGTGGAGGATTACACCATCATGATCACCCAGGTGGGCGGTGGTGGATACTGCTCGGCAGGTGCGGACGGAACAGGCCTCGGTTTGGATGAGCGGATCATCAACGTGACCGTGGCCGGGATCAACAATAACTCACCGAACGTTGCCCCGGTAGCCCCGGCGTACACGGACTACACGGCCGTAAGCGGTACCATGGAAGTTGGTAATTCCTATCCGATCTCCATCGGGGTTAGCTCCGCTATCGGCACGACGTACAATACGAACCAGGCTTTGGTATGGATCGACCTGAACCAGGACGACGACTTCGACGATGCCGGTGAACAAGTGTTCGTTTCAGCCATCGGGGCCGTTAACGCTTATACGGGAACGATTGTCATCCCGCCTGGGACCATGACGGGCAATACGCGCATGCGCATCCGCTTGCACGACACGTACGTGGGTCCGGATTACGTGAACAACCTGAACGCCACACCGTGCGGGATCGCGAGCTATGGTGAGGTGGAGGATTATACCATCATGATCGATGCTTCCACCTCGATGGAGGATCTTTCAACGATGGAGTGGAACGTGTACCCGAACCCTTCCAACGGTGACATCTCGATCCTTTACGGAGGAAAGGATGCCCAGGTGCGTCTCTCCTTGTTGGACATGGCAGGACGTATGGTCCATGAGCAGCAGGCATACCTGATCAACGGCCAGATCCTCCCATTATCGCTTGCGGGAAAGCTTGCCCCAGGTTCGTACGTGATCCGGTTCAATTCCGAAATGGGCCGCCACGAGCAGCGAATGATCGTACGCTGATCGATCCGATATCATTCGACAAGGGGGCGCCGATGTGGTGCCCCCTTCTTGTTCCCGGAATTGTCTGGCCGGGGAAGCGCAGGTGAAATAGCCGATCCCGGCAATGGCGCTGGGATCGCTTATGCTCCGACCGGTTCGATGATCATTGAGCATACACGCGGTGGATAATTCCCGGATCTCTGAAGTTCGCTGCGGGGTTCCTTGAGCGATCTTTACCACTGCATATGCGAAATCAGTAGAACCATGCAGAAGAACTACGATACGTTGAGGAATTTCATGGCCATGGCTTTAGCCACTGGACTCCTGTGGGGACCTTCGATCCAAGTGAGCGGTCAATCACTTAGCCCATCGGTGACCCAGGAGGTAACGTTCGGGGATAAGCTTATCCCGATCATGCAGGTGGGTGAGAACGGACCTGTTGTTCCTGGTCCTGAAATGGGTGGTACGCCGCCGAACGACCTGTGCCAGAATGCCGTGGTGGTGGACCTGGCTGCCGATGGGGTGTTTTTCCGGAGCGGTGATAATACCGGGTCGACGGACGAATTCGGATTCGGGAATTCGGTGTACGAGGCCTTCACGACCACGGAATGCCTCGATGTGACGATCGAGTATTGCGGTACTGATCCGGCGTTCAACGGTGCCTTCACCTTCCTCTTCGTGGGTTGTCCACCGACAACATTGGTTTACACGGGTGAACAGAATATCACCGACCAGCTATGTGGTGATGGGAACCTGACGCTTTCCTTCCCGCAATTACCTCCGGGCACATACTACTATGGCGTACTGGAAGGAGCCGGATCTTCGGGACCTTACGAACTGGCGGTCAGTGGTACCGCCTGCAATGCCACTGCGCCCGCGTATGACGTTTGCGCCGGAGCGATCATGGTGACCCCTGACCCGGATTGCATCCCGGTCACCGCGGATGCGGACGGGACCATCGTGGGAAGTTCCCTGCCTGGCCTCGCCTGTCCAGGCAGTATTGGCAATGCCATGGATGATATCTGGTTCTCCTTTGTCGCCACAGCCAGCGAACACACCGTCATCGCAACTCCTTCTGAAGTTTATGACGCGGTCGTGGACGTTCGCTCAGGAGCTTGTGGCGCCACTTCAACGATCGCATGCGTGGACACGGCCGGTTTGGGTAGCGAGGAAGCCCTTGACCTTACCGGCCTCACGATCGGCGAGACGTATTACGTGCGTGTTTATGACTGGTACAATGGATTGCCTGGCACGACCACTGTGGACCTATGCGTACTCGGTCCTGGGCATGCAGGCTGCGATGCGGATGCAGGCACCTTGACCGCGGATGCTTCGGAGGTCTGTTTTGAGGATGACATGGCCACGATCAGCGCCACAGCTGGTGGTGATGAAGTGATCCCTCCAGGTTTCGAATTGCTGTACGTGCTTACGCAAGGCCCCGATCTGGTGATCATCAATGCAGGCACGGTGCCGGAGTTCATAGTGGATGCGACCGGTCTGTACACGATCCACACGCTGGTGTATGACCCAGTTACGCTGGACCTGTCCATCATCGAACCCGGTGTAACGACGGGTGGTGATGTGAACGCATTGCTTATCCAGGGTGGTGGTGACATCTGCGCGAGCTTGGATGTGACCGGTGCTCCTGTTGATGTGATCATCTGTGTGGAGCCCTGTGATGCTAATGCGGGCACCTTGACGGCTGACGCTTCGGAGGTCTGTTTTGAGGATGACATGGCC
>JAHEFL010000393.1 GCA_024640205.1 Flavobacteriales bacterium
AGATCCACCGTTGAGCGGAACCGATAACGAAAAAGCCCCGCAGCTTGGCTGCGGGGCTTTTCGTTATTGATCAGGCCACCAACGGCATGGCCTTGGGTCCTTATTTGTCGTCCTTCACTTCTTCGAAGTCGACATCGGTCACTTCTGCATCAGCAGCATCAGCGGTGCCTCCATTGGTGGCCTCACCCCCGGCCTGCTGAGCCTTTTGGGCTGCTTCGTACATCTCCTGACTGGCTGCCTGGAAGACCGTGTTCAACTCGGCCATCAGCTTGTCGATCGCTTCCAGGTCCTCAGCCTTGTGGGCGTCCTTCAGGCGTCCAAGCACTTCCTCGATGGGCTTTTTCTTCTCATCAGGGATCTTGTCACCGAATTCCTTGAGGTTCTTTTCCGTTTGGAAGATCAGGCTGTCGGCACCGTTCAGTTTGTCGACTCGTTCACGCGCGGTCTTGTCGGCATCCGCATTGGCTTCAGCTTCCTTCTTCATCTTTTCGATCTCCTCCTTGCTGAGCCCGCTGCTCGCCTCGATCCGGATACTCTGTTCCTTGCCCGTGGCTTTGTCCTTGGCGCCCACGTGCAGGATCCCATTGGCATCGATATCGAACGTGACCTCCACCTGAGGCACACCACGCGGGGCGGGTGGGATGCCATCGAGATGGAATCGCCCGATCGTACGGTTACCACTGGCCATCGGGCGTTCACCCTGTAGCACGTGGATCTCCACGCTCGGCTGGCTGTCGCTGGCCGTGCTGAATGTTTCGCTCTTCTTGGTCGGGATCGTCGTGTTGGCCTCGATCAGCTTGGTCATCACGCCGCCCATGGTCTCGATACCAAGGCTCAGCGGGGTGACATCCAGCAGGAGCACGTCCTTTACATCACCGGTCAACACTCCACCCTGGATGGCGGCACCGACAGCCACCACCTCATCCGGGTTCACGCCCTTGCTTGGTTCCTTGCCAAAGAATTTCTTCACGGCATCCTGAATGGCCGGGATGCGGGTGCTACCTCCAACAAGGATCACCTCATCGATATCGCTGGTCTTCAATCCAGCGTTCTTCAATGCGCTTTCACACGGTGCGATGGTCCGCTTGATAAGGCTGTCCGCGAGCTGCTCGAACTTGGCACGGGTCAGGGACCTTACCAGGTGTTTCGGAATGCCATCCACCGGCATGATGTAGGGCAGGTTGATCTCGCTGCTGGTGGTGCTGCTCAATTCGATCTTCGCCTTCTCAGCGGCTTCCTTCAAACGCTGCAAGGCCATGGGGTCCTTCCGAAGGTCAATGCCTTCATCCGTTTTGAATTCCTCAGCCAGCCAGTCGATGATGACCTGGTCGAAGTCATCACCACCCAGGTGTGTATCCCCATCCGTGGATTTCACTTCGAACACGCCTTCGCCCAATTCGAGCACGCTCACGTCGTGGGTTCCTCCTCCGCAATCGAAGACCACGATCTTCTGATCGATGCCCTTCTTGTCCAAACCATAGGCCAGTGCTGCTGCGGTCGGTTCATTGATGATCCGGCGCACTTTAAGACCGGCGATCTCGCCTGCCTCCTTGGTGGCTTGGCGCTGCGCATCATTGAAATAGGCAGGCACGGTGATCACCGCCTCGGACACCGTGGTGCCCAAGTGATCCTCCGCCGTCTTCTTCATCTTCTGAAGGATCATCGCGCTGATCTCCTGCGGGGTATAATGCCGGTCGCCGATGGATACCCTGGGGGTATTGTTCGGCCCCTTGTCCACCTTGTAGGGCATGCGCGCGATCTCCTTGGCGCATTCGTCATACGAATTGCCCATGAAGCGCTTGATGGAATAGATCGTATTGGTAGGGTTGGTGATGGCCTGGCGCTTGGCAGGGTCCCCCACCTTGCGTTCTCCGCCTTCCACGAATGCCACCACGCTTGGTGTGGTACGCTTGCCTTCGCTGTTTGCAATGACCACTGGCTCGTTGCCCTCCATCACAGAGACACAACTGTTCGTGGTTCCCAGGTCGATCCCGATGATCTTGCTCATGTCGTTGACTTCTTTCGTTGGCCTGCCCTTTATGCGCAGGTCGCTTTCGCCGATCAAGGTCCATGCCATCACGTTCGGGCCGGACATGACCTGTCAGGAATGGAAAAAGCCTGCGATCATCGCAGGCTTTTGACTGTCAATTCGACAGAAAGTCCGGCCTAGTCACAGCCATAAGGTGGCCCCACGCGGTAGCTGGCGCAAAAGAGCTTCGTGGCTGTGTACTGACCGTTGATCAATTCGTTCAGCGTGGCGTCGTTGAAGCGCTTGCCGATCACATCCTTGCTGGCGAATATCCCATAGCCGCCTTCCACGTTGGTATAGTCCGGCCGTTCCTCCACGATACCGGATACCGGTTCGCTCAAGGAAAGAAAGGTGTGGAACTCGTCATTGGCCACAGTGAACAGGAAATCCAATCCAGTAACGATCCGCTTGTCGACGGTGGGGTCATCCGGAACGGCATTGCCCAGGTTGCTGAAAAACAGTTGACCGTCGATTATCGCGGCCATGTCCCCGACCGATTGGGAATTCGGCGATACGACGGTGCCGATCGGTTGTTTGAATTCCTTGTGCAAGGTGTCATTCCCCCTCACTTCGCTGTACGTCAATCGGAAGTAGGCCACGTAGCGCTTGCCATCCTTATTGGAGCGCCAGTTCAATTCGTAACTGCCATAGCCCGTGCTGCCACCGACCAGGTTCACCTCGGCCAATATGCTCTGGTCAGCACTGTTGATGGAGAAATCATTCACGATCTGTGCCGTGGAGGTCAGACGCTTTCCCTTGACCACCATGTCCAGCTCATAGTCGCTATCCTGATGCAGGAACACCGTCACACCTGAGAATGGCAGGGTGGTCGCGGGG
>JAHEFL010000394.1 GCA_024640205.1 Flavobacteriales bacterium
GAGAAAGGGCTGAGCATCCTGGCCACCATTTCAGGTGCGGCCCCGATGATCGGCTTCCTGGGAACAGTGATCGGTATGATCGTCACCTTCCACACGATGAAGATCAGTGGCGCCGGCGTGGAGATCGCTCAGTTGAGCGGGGGTATCATGCAGGCCATGGTGACCACGGTAGCGGGTCTGGTGATCGGCATCATCGCTTACGTGGCCTACAACACCCTCGTGGCCCGCGTGAGCAAGGTGGTGCAGAACATGGAGGCCACCACCATCGAATTCATGGATGTGCTGGATTCACCGGCCAAATAGGACAGCATGGGATTGCGAAGCACACATAAGGTGGATGCCGGGTTCAGCATGAGTTCAATGACGGACCTGGTATTCCTGCTGCTCATCTTTTTCGTGATCGTAAGCACGCTGGTGAGCCCCTACGCCCTGCCTGTGGACCTGCCGAAGAGCGCGAACAAGACCAAGGAGAAGCCCAAGGTGGCGGTACGGATCGACGCAGAGCAGCACTACAGCGTGAACAACCGCCTGATCGAACCGGCCGAGCTGGAAGGTGTACTGAAGGACGAAATGAGCAAGCACCCCACGGACCAGGCCGTTGTGATGCACGTGGACCAGAGCGTACCCACCGGTTTGACAGTGGGCGTCCTGGACATCGCCAAGCGGAACAAATGGAAGATCATTTTGGCCACCAAGCCCGAATGATCCCGATCGATCGAAATACGTTCGAATGAGCGCCATCGCCATCCAACAGCAGGAGAAGGACCGCCGGGCGGGAGTGATCGTCACGATCATTTTCCACGCGTTGATGATCCTGCTCTTCTTGTTCTTCGGCCTGCAGCAGCCCAACCCCTTACCGGAGGAAACCGGGATCGAGCTCTCCTTCGAGGATGCCGGTGGCCTGACCGGGGGAGCCTCATCCCCTGCCCCCAGCTCACCGCAGACCCCCGCCGAATCCGTGCCGGCACCTGCCACACCGGAGGAGGTGGCAACCGAGGAGGAAAGCACGGTAGAGGTACCCAAGCCGGTGAAGCCCCAGCCCAAGCCGAACCCCAAGCCCGCGGAACCCAAGCCGCCGAAACCGAACCCGAACGCGCTCTTCACCCCGTCCGGAAATCCCAGCACCAACCCGAGCGATGGACCTCCAGGTGGTGGTCCGCCGGGTGACAGGCCGGGCGACGGTGGTATCGGCAGTTTTCATGGCCAGGGTTTCGAAGGCCGGTTGGCCGGACGCGGATTGATGCGTGGCCCGAACATCACGGACAAACCCAGCGAGGGAGGCAAGGTGGCCTTGAACATCTGGGTGGACCGCTCCGGAAAGGTTACCCGCGTGAGCCAGAACCTCGACAAGAGCACCACCACAAGCCAGGTGTTGTTCAACATTGCGAGGAAGGGTGCCATGCAGTGCACCTTTTCCGCGAAGCCGGATGGTCTTGCCGAACAGATGGGCCTGCTCATCTTCGTGTTCGAACTCGAATAAGGTGACCTACCCCGAGACGCTGGCGTACCTCTACGCCCGACTACCCATGTTCCAGCGCATCGGCAAGGCGGCATACAAGGCCGACCTGAGCAATACCGTTGCGATGATGGATGCCCTAGGGCACCCGGAACACGGCCTTCGCTGCGTGCACGTGGCGGGCACCAACGGCAAGGGGAGCACAAGCCACCTGATCGCCAGCGCACTGCAGGAGGCCGGATACAAGGTCGGCCTGCATACTTCTCCACATTTCAAGGATCTGCGCGAACGCTTCCGGATCAATGGCCGACCGGCGCCGGAAAAGGCGGTCGTGGACTTCGTGGAGAAGCACAGGAAGGAACTCGAGGCCATAGATGCCAGCTTTTTCGAATGGGGTGTGGCCTTCACCCTGCATTGGTTCAGGCAGGAAGAGGTGGACATTGCCGTGATCGAGACCGGCATGGGTGGTCGGTTGGACAGCACCAACGTGATCGAACCGGAGGTGAGTGTCATCACCACCATCGGTTGGGACCATATGGAATTCCTGGGCGATACGCTGGAAGCCATCGCTGGCGAAAAAGCCGGGATCATGAAAGAGGGAATACCTGTAGTGATCGGAGAAGCGGATGGAACTGTAGCGGACACCTTGAAAGCGCATGCCGCAGGAACCGGCGCACCGATCCGCTTCGTGGACCAGGATGCACCCATGGAATTCCCGGTGGAGCTGGCCGGGGAACATCAGGAGCGGAATGCCCGCACCGCCCTGGCTGCCCTGAGAGCGCTCCGCGATCGCGGCTGGGAGATCAGTGACAAGGCGATCGAGGCAGGCTTCGCGAAGGTGGTGGGGAACACCGGTCTTCTCGGCCGCTGGCAGCAGATCGGCCATGCACCGCGGACGATCGCCGATGTGGCCCACAATGTGGATGGTATGGTGGCACTACGCAAGCAGCTTACGAACGAAGCCTACGAACACCTGCATATCGTGTTCGGCATGGTCAACGACAAGGACCCCGAGCGTGTGCTCCAACAACTCCCCAGGGACGCTACCTACTATTTCTGCAAGGCGGATATCCCGCGCGGCATGGAGGCTTCACACCTGCACGGCCTCGCTGCCTCACATGGGCTGCACGGGACAGCCCACGCTACGGTCAGCAACGCGTTTCTGCAGGCTCGTTCCAGTGCGAACACGAAGGACCTGGTGCTCGTCACTGGGAGTGTATTCGTGGTGGCGGAGGTAGTTTAGGTCGAACGCCTATGACGGTCCAAGGGACAGTGGGTTGACACGGAACCACCATTCACCTTCCTGCCTGAAGCGGGACGCTTATAACCAGCGTTATCCACAATGAAAAAAGCCCTGATCAACTCAGGGCTTTTGGTGGGACGTAATGGATCCACCA
>JAHEFL010000395.1:0-633 GCA_024640205.1 Flavobacteriales bacterium
ATAGAAGAATGAAGATGCTGCATTATCCGGAGGATCACTGGATGCGGCTCGAGCGGATCGCGACACGGAAGCGTTGAGCAAGCGCTTGTAAACGGCTGTAAATGACTACTGGCCGGATCGCGCAGTACCGGATGTCCTGCTTTGTACCGGAAACGAACAAAAACCCAATAAAACGTTCAATCATGAATACCTCCATGAACAACAAAGTGCAGCTGATCGGTAACCTGGGAGCGGACCCGGAATTGAAGGACCTCGGTAACAACAAACATTTGCTCAGGTTGAATCTGGCTACTAACGAACGCTTCAAAGGCGCGGACGGTGAATGGAAGGATGCCACCGAATGGCACACGGTGGTGGTGTGGGGCAAACAAGCCGAGCGCCTTTCGAGCCAGGTGCGCAAAGGCAGTGGTCTGATGGTGGAAGGTAGGCTGGCTCATCGCAGTTATGAGACCAAGGAGGGCGAGAAACGTTATGCGACCGAAGTCGTGCTCGGGGATTACCGACTGATAGGTGCACGCTCGGAACAAGCCTGAACGAACAGGAACTCGTGAGAAGGGTCGGCAACGCCGACCCTTTTTCATTCTTTCATGACCCTCAACGTTCGCAGTCCGCCATCGTCAAGCACTTGGATCA
>JAHEFL010000395.1:643-2839 GCA_024640205.1 Flavobacteriales bacterium
CTATCCATCACACGCACTTCCGAAGGCATTTCGCTAAGCCCAACAAGCATTAGCCGGTCGGTGAACGGGACTGGATATGCCGCGGGACCCGGGTCCTCCCCCGTGGCATCATCCAATCCTACGGCCTCCATTACGACCACTGGAATACACTGAGTGCTTGCACAGGTGTCGGCAGCAAGCGGCCCCCACAGCCTGACCGTGCTGCACAAGGAATAGACCCCGTTCCATTCGTAGCCATGGACGGCCCACACGCCGGAAGCGGTATTCCCATCGCCGAAGTCCCATTCGACGCTATTGAAGGACCCTGTGGTGGTTGAGGTGTCCAATACGCCCACCAAGGCACCTTGTTGGAGGAACAGGAATCCTGGGTCCAGGAGAACATCACACTCCACGGGCGCAGGGCCGAGGTACAACCATTTGCACGTGCTGGACGTGCACCCGACAGAGCCATTCCCCACCACGGTTAGACAGACTTGATGTGGCCCGGGATCACCGAAAAATTGCGTGGGCTGCAGATCAACGGACGTTCCGGCATCACCAAAGCTCCATGATACGGAGGCGATCCCCTCGGGGAACGTGGATTGGTCCTCGAACGTGATCGACTGCCCATCGATGCTCGCGAGGGTGAAATCGACAACAAGTTCCGTGCAGCTGGTGTCCTGCAGAATTTCCACCGGCCTGCATCGCGTGGCTGTGCATGGTTGTTGGGCGATCAGATCGAAGGCATTGGCGGTAAGGCATACGAAATGCTCACCGGGTTCAGGGAACTCATGGATCAGTGTGTCCTCAAAGGACTGTTCGAACGAGCCGTCGTAATAGCTCCATACGGTGTTGGTGATCACATTGGAGCCCGGGATGATCTCCGGGTCGAACCGATAGGTCAAGTATCCGATCAGGCTATCCTGGAAATCAAGCTCCAAGGAAGTCCCGCAATCCTGCCAGCCACCGCCTCCCCGGTCGGTGCCTTGTGGCTCGAACAGCTGGCCGTTGGCCACCAATGGAAAGGCAATGATCACTGCCAGTTGCATGCATTTGGAGCGTATGCCTGTCATTACTTGGAGCATTCTTTCATGAGGTGGTGGACGATCCCGAATTGGACCCCCCAGCGGTACGGGAGACCCTCGGCAGGAGCCGTGCCCTGGAACGTTAGCAAACCTTGCATATAGCCAGGTTTCAGCTGGATCGTCCAGCGCTCGTCGAGGTCGAGTCCCAGGTCCAGTCCGATCATACCCACAAGGGTGGTCGGATAGCGCTGGTCAAATACGGCCTTATCCGGGCGTGTGGCCACCAACGAACCATCTGTTGCGCTCGGCACCAAGAGGGTCCCGCTTTTACCTGTGACGAACTCCAAGGCCAGCCCCGCCCTGGGGCCCAGGGTCCAGCGACCCAGACCCTTGTGCCAATATGTTTCCATCGGGATCCGCACGTGGCTTCGTTGAACCGATCCTCGGCTCTCACTTTCCGTGGTCATGATGAAGGTCGATGTGTCCACATCGCTGATGAATACCTGTGTGTTCAAAGTGACCACATACGTCGTGATCTGTTGTTCCTCCTGTATGGTCCTCTCCACCCTGTTGAACGCCTGTTCGGACCTTTCATAAGTAAGTCCTGTTGAAAGCCCCCAACCTGTGCGCCACTCTCTTCCAACGGAAAGCGCCAATGCCATGGTGTTTGTCGGCGCTTCCATGTCATTCAATGCGCTTACAAGTGATCCATTCGCCCCTACCCAGTCATAACCCAAGGAATAGCTTCCCACGTGTGACCCTACCCACCATTCCGACGGACACAGTACATAGTTGGGTTGCTGGATCGCATGGAGGGGTTCGGCTTTGCTGATCGATCGGTCCAGCACGATCTTTTTCGAGAATAAGACCGATGGTCCGTTCCAAAGCGGATCGATCGGCCCCCCGGTCATTCCTTGAGCAGCACTATCCAGCCCAGCAGCATGTGGCATATTATTTCCCATCGGGGATTCCACCCCCGAAACCGTCACGGTTGATTTGGGGGAGGCGACCTTTGCAAACGACCGGCCTGGGCTATCGTGTCTCGACTGCTCATGGGCGCCGCTGGGTGACAGTGCTATTTGTCCAATGGACCCACTCTCGATGATCCTGCCTGGTGTGTGGGTGGCATCCAATGACGCAGGCAGATCCGGATCGGTAGTTCCGGAATCGGACGTATGGATTTGGTTGGTAG
>JAHEFL010000396.1 GCA_024640205.1 Flavobacteriales bacterium
CGTAGAGCACACCGATGCCCGTGGGCCCATACGCCTTGTGTCCGCTGAAGGCATAGAGGTCGCAGCCGAGGTCCTGCACATCCACGTTGAGGTGCGCGATCGCCTGTGCGCCGTCCACCACGGTGATGATGCCGCGCTTCTTTGCCTCCGCGATCAGTTCCTTCACCGGATTGATCGTGCCCAGTGTGTTGCTGACGTGGCTGATCGCAAGGATCCGTGTCTTATCCCCGAAGATGTCATCCCGGGCTTGACCCGGGATCGCGCCAAAGTCCCATTCACCGCTCTCCGTGATCGGGATCACCTTCAAGGTCGCTCCGTATCGTTCGCACACCAACTGCCAGGGAACGATGTTCGCATGGTGCTCCATGCCGCTGATCAGCACCTCATCACCCTTCTTCAAGAGCAATTGCCCAAGACTTTGGGCGGCCAGGTTGATGCTCGCGGTGGTGCCACTGGTGAAGATCACCTCGTGCGCATGCTTGGCACTGATGTGCTTGCGAATGGTCTCGCGTGCGGCCTCCTGAGCCTCTGTGGCCCTGGTGCTCAACGTATGCACACCACGGTGTACGTTGGCATTGATCGTGGCGTAGTAAGTGCTCTCGGTCTTGATCACACGCCGTGGTTTCTGGCTGGTCGCGGCATTGTCGAAGTACACAAGCGGTTTGCCATGCACCAGCTCCTTCAGGATCGGGAACTGTGCACGGATCTCTTCGACGTCGTACGTCCTCTTGACGATGGTATCCCCCTTCGTACTCACAATGCAGCCAATTTCGCGTCGATCAGCCCGGCCAGATGCTCACGCCAATGCTCGTTTGTGATCCGTTCCAGCACGTCGTACATGAAGGCCTGCGCCATCATCTTCTTCGCCTCGGCCTCGCTTACCCCGCGTGAACGGAGGTAGAACAGGCCCTGCTCATCGAAGCGCCCGATGGTGCAGCCGTGACTGCACTTCACGTCGTCCGCGTAGATCTCCAGCTCGGGCTTGGTGTACACCTTGGCGTCGTCACCTTGTAGGATGTTCGCGTTGCTCTGGTAGGCCCGGGTGCGCTGTGCATCCTGCTTCACGTACACCTTGCCATTGAAGACTCCGGTCGCCTTGCCCGCCACAATGCCCTTGTAGAGCTCATCGCTCGTGCAGTCCGGCACGTCGTGGCCGATGTAAGTGTGGTTGTCGCAGTGCGTGCTTCGGTTGAGGACGTAAACGCCGTTCAGCTCGGCATGCGCTTCCGGACCGGCGAGCGCCACCTTCACTTCGTTGCGCACGAGCGATCCGTTCAACGTGGTGGTATCGATGCTGAAGTTGCCCTTTGCTCCGATCGTTACACCATCAAGCCCGACGTGGGACGGGCCATTGGCTTCGTTCTGCAGCAGGTGGATGGTCAACTTCGCGCCTTCCCCCACAACACTTTCGCGAACAGTGTTCACCAACGAGGAAGATGCATCCGCGCCGATGTGTTCCACGATCACTTCCACGTTCGCGCCTTCATGCAGCATGAACAGGTCGCGGGGCTGCACAAGTTGCGGCCGATGATCATCGCCCCGTACGATGTGCAGCACGTGGATCGGTTTGCTGGTCTTCGTGCCTTTGGTGGCGAGGATGATGAGGCCATCGGTGGGCGCGGCAGTGTTCATCGCCGTGAAGAGACGATCGCCAATAGGCGCGACCTGTCCGTAATGTTCCTTCACGGGACCATGGGAGAGGTGCTTGCTTAGGCTGTCGATCACGATGCCCTTGTCGGCCTTCAATTCGTCGCTTAGGTCAGCACGGAAGTGCCCGTTCACGAAGACCACGCGGGTCGTGTCGAAGGGCAAACGGGCCGGAAGCTCAACGGCCGCTTCACCCTGCGGCGCGGCATACGGCTGGTTGAACAGCTTGCCCACTCGGGTGTATTTCCAGGCTTCGGTCCGCGTGGTCGGGATCGGCAGCATCTGCACCTGGGCCAGGGCTTCAGCGGCGCCGGGCCAGGTAGAGCCCTCCAGCAACGGGAGCAAGGTGGCCTTGGGGTCGGTGGCGGTTGTCGTTGTCATTTCGTTGGGGCGGGAAATTTCCCGCCCTTACTGATCTATCCTTTCACCCAATCGTATCCTTTCTCCTCAAGCTCCAACGCCAATTCCTTCGGACCGCTCTTGATGATCTTTCCGTCGGCCATCACGTGCACCAAGTCGGGTACGATGTGATCGAGCAGGCGTTGGTAGTGCGTCACGACGATAAAGGCGTTGTTCTTGTTCCGCAGCTTGTTCACCCCAGCGGATACGATGCGGAGTGCGTCGATGTCCAAGCCGCTGTCGGTCTCATCCAGGATGCCGAGAGTGGGTTCCAGCATTGCCATCTGGAAGATCTCGTTGCGCTTCTTCTCACCACCACTGAAGCCCACGTTCAGGTTGCGGTTCATCAGGTCGGGGTCCATCTCCACCAGCTTGGCCCGTTCGCGTACCAGGGTCAGGAAGTCCTTGCCGCCGAGCTCCGCCTGTCCGTTGGCCTTGCGCTTTTCGTTCAACGCGGTGCGCAGGAAGTTCATGTTGCTCACGCCGGGGATCTCCACCGGGTATTGGAAGGCGAGGAAGATGCCTTTCCAGGCGCGCTCCTCCGGGGCCAGTTCCAGCAGGTCCTCACCGAGGTAGGTCACGCTGCCGCCGGTGACTTCGTATTCCTCGCGACCTGCGAGCACGTTCGCGAGCGTGCTTTTGCCGCTGCCGTTGGGCCCCATGATGGCGTGGACCTCTCCGGGTTTCACTTCCAGGTTCAGGCCTTTGAGGATCTCCTTGCCGTCGATGTTGGCGTGGAGGTTTTCGATCTTCAACATTACGCTGTCGTTCACTAATGATGGATAGG
>JAHEFL010000397.1 GCA_024640205.1 Flavobacteriales bacterium
CAGGGCCCCTGCGACCAGCCCGGCCAATGCGGCGAGCACCACAGGCTCCCGGGCATCGCTTGCCGCGGCCACACCGATCGCGATGCTCGCCGTGGAGAGGATCCCATCATTGGCGCCGAGCACAGCCGCACGCAACCAATTGCTCCGGGTGATGTAATGCGGGCTCAAATAATCTTCGAGGGGATCACTTGTCGGGCTCATGTCCGTGGTCAGATATTCATCAGTTACTGGTATGCGGATCCATGATCAGGGCGATCTTCCAGCTCAATGGATGAACAAGCAAGATACCTCCACCCTTGGTTATTCGTTTCGGGGTTTTTCCTGCGATCCTGCATGTTCTTGCGCCCGCATGGGATGAGGATTTCGTGTTGAGTATGGTTCGACCACCCTGGTAGCATGGTTCAATTCAAAACCCTACCTTGGAAGAACAACCCGACCATCATGAGAACACACCTACTCTGCGGAATGCTGTGTTGTTCGGTATCGCTGAGCGCACAGATCAGGATCTACCCCTTGGATGGAGATGCGACCGAGACCGTCTCCGGCCAGGATGGTACACTGGGGATGGGAACAGCCATGCCCACGGATACCACCGATCGCTTCGGAACTCCTGGCGCGGCCATGTTCTTCAATGGGGATGATCTTATCGAGATCCCTTCAGAAGGGCTTACGAACAATGAGTTCAGTGTGTCGGCTTGGGTATTGGTAAGCCAGAATCCGGGAAGCCTGCAGATGGATTACTATGCCATTGGGGATGATGCGGAGGACCAGGTATTCGGTGTATCAAATGATATGTTCGGAGCCGGTTTCTTCCAGGCCGGCTATGTGGATGTTGGCGCTCCGATCCGTGTTTTTGCTGATGGATTGCCTGTGGAGAATGAGTGGTACCATGTCGTCTTCACCCGGTCACTGACCCAGTTGAAGCTGTACGTGAACAGCCAGCTGATCGATTCCACCGATGCAACGGGTACGTTACCCGTGTATGGCACGGATCCGCTGGCGTTCATCGGCAACCGCAATGTCAACCTTCGTCCCTGGCATGGTGTCATTGACGACCTGCGTATTTGGGATGTGGCGCTCACACAGGCCGAGGTCGATCTGGTGAATGGTATTTCCGTGATCACCTCCTCCTTGTTCACGATCACGCCTAATCCCACCAATGGACCCATCACCGTCTCCGGGGTACTGCCAGGGTCAACATTGATCGTTCATGACGCTTCTGGTCGCTTGGTACGCACCTTTCCTGTGACCAGTGACCCGGTACGGTTGGATCTGAGCGACCTGTCAGCGGGCAGTTATGTCATCGATCTTCTTTCACACGGAAGGGATGGCCAGTTGCATGTTACCGTTACGGACCGATAGCGCGTCCAGTACATGGTATTCGAATGTATCGCGAGTCTTTGTGAGTGAATGGCTGGTACCGTTCGTTCAGAATGGATGCGCTACAGGTGGATGGCAGGTTTGTTCCTGAGGTGATCCAGCCATTCGCGATCCAGGGCTTTGTAGCTCCGGCCAAGTATTCTCCGAGGATGCTTGAAGTCCGATTGGATGGCAAGCATCCGATCCCAGCCGTAGGTGGTGGTGATGAAGTCGCACAACAGCCAGGACCAACCGTACAGCAGTTCCACATGGAGGTAGTCCGTATGCAGATCCTTCACTGAGGGCACCGAGCTCTCATCCAGCCGTTGTTGAACGAGATCCCGGAAGGACGGCCCATAGTGGAACTGTTCTGCGACAAGACAAGCCAGCCCTTCAGTGATCCACCAGGGTATCCGGTCGATCTGTTCATCGCCAATGATGTCATAGGTCATGCTATGTGTGTATTCATGCAGCATGACTTTTTGGAAGCCCCCCCAAGCAGCGTAGATGGAGTCGCCTGCGATGGAGGTGCCCGGCATCACCATTTGGATCTTCCGGATGTAGTGCGCACAACCCAGTCGGGTGCGGTCATCGCTTCGCGCGGTCAGCGTGTCCCACCCGCAGAGGTGCTGGGCAGCGTTCAATGATGGAAAGAACTCGAAGCGTACGGGGCCATCCAAATGATGTTCAAAGCGCGTCCAGAGGTCCGGCACGTGTTCCAGTAGGAAGCTGTCCAATGCCCGGATCACTGCACTGTCCTCTGGTCGGGCATGGTACTCCCCGATCATTGAGGAATGCACCAGTCCCATGCCAAAGCGCTGGTAAAGCAGGCTATCCCCGATCTGGGCGTGGAGCGCAAAGGGGTTGAGCAGTAGTACACTGCACAGGATCGAATTCAGAGTGGTCATGTTGGATAAACGGGTGTCCGATCTATCCCTGATCCTATGGATCGCGATCAGCATTCCATAGTTACGCTATGAGTCCCCATCGGGGCCATCCCCATCCTTCCTGCGTGGAGGCTGGAAGCTGAAGCCCAGCGCGGCGCCGATCGCTACGCCCAGTGAGATCCACAGCCCCAACTCGTCCGTGGCTACTCCAATGGCCACACCCGTGGCCACCCCGATGGCGATCCAGAAGCCGAAAGATCGTTCGCGTTCCATGGGTCCTTCAGGTCCCTGCTATTCGTCCATCCGAAGTACACGTTCGCGTGTACCATCGCTGTAAATGAAAATGAACGGCGTGTTGGGCTTCACCGTCGTCTCACGCCCCATCAGGTCCACGACCTTGATCACCTCCTTGGGCCCCGT
Organism: Flavobacteriales bacterium; assembly: GCA_024640205.1. Classification (GTDB taxonomy): domain Bacteria; phylum Bacteroidota; class Bacteroidia; order Flavobacteriales_F; family PHOS-HE28; genus PHOS-HE28. Next base: position 2,667 of record JAHEFL010000397.1, read on the forward strand.
GCTCCACTCTGGAATACCGACGGCCACAGAACTCGTCGCGACACCCAACGAATCCCACACCACGGATAGATCCGGTACGGTAACGTACAAGCCACCGGGGCCCACCAGATCAAGGAACGTCACATCGATCCAATGGCCGTACATGTCTATGCTGTCATTCACATCCC
>JAHEFL010000035.1 GCA_024640205.1 Flavobacteriales bacterium
ACTATGTGTGCCCTTTGGTGGGCCGCTTGCAGGATCAGGGCCACGATGCATTGGCATTGGTGCAGCAATGCGTGAATGCCGTGAATTACTACGGTTACGATAGCAAGATCATGTTCAGCAGCGTGCGGACCGTGGAGCATGTGCGCAACGCTGTCGAGATCGGGGTGCATACGATCACTGTGCCGTGGAAGCTGATGAAACAGCTGACGGACAATCATTTCACCGCCATCGGCACGCAACAGTTCTACGTGGACACGCGACTGATCACCATGAAGGTGAAGGACGTCCTGACCCGCAGCAATCCGACCGTAAAGGAGAGCGCCACGATCAGCGAAGCATTGGTGACCATGACCAAACATGGCTTTGGTGCCGTAATGGTGGTGGATGCCAAGGGCAGGAACAAGGGTGTATTCACCGATGGTGGATTGCGTCGTGGGCTTGAGAAAGAGGGCAACAAGTTCCTGGCGAAGAAACTCAGCACGCTGAAGTTCAATGCGCCGTTCACGATCTCTCCGGAAGCCTTGCTGGACGATGCACAGAAGGCCTTCAAGGAGCATAAGGTGGACACGCTGAGCGTGAGCGAGAACGGGAAACAGTTAGGCATGCTCGATATCCAGGATCTGATGAAGGCCATTTCTGGATAGCATGGAGGCCTTGAAGCATTTCAAGGAAAGGGGAGGGTCTTTCCTGAAGGCTCCGGACGTGCTCAGGCGTCAGGTGGGCGGCATCAAGGCTGTGCTTTTCGACTGGGATGGCGTGTTCAACGAGGGCTTCAAGGACCTTGAGGGTGGAAGTCCGTTCAGCGAGGTGGATAGCATGGGCATCAACATGCTCCGCTTCGGCCTCTGGAGCGCGCATCGGAGGAACCCTCCCGCTGCCATCATCACAGGGCAAAGGAACCCGTATGCTGTGCGGTTCGGTGAGCGGGAGCATCTCCATCAGGTCTATATGGGCTTTGCCAACAAGCCCGAAGCATTCAAGGAATTCTTACGGATCCATGGATTGCAGGCTCGTGAGGTCGCATTCTTTTTCGATGATATCCTCGACCTCCCAATTGCCAAGCAGTGTGGGTTCCGTGTCCTGATCGGGCATACAGCGAGTCCGATGATGGAACTATACGCCAGAACGAACGGGGATGCTGATTACGTGACCGGAAGCAGCGGTGGAGCACATGGTTTGCGTGAAGCATGTGAGCTGATGCTCGTTCTGCTCGGTCGCTGGAACGATGTGGTCGATCAACGGCAAGCCTACTCGGAAACCTATCAGCGTTACTTGAAGGAGCGTGACAGCGTTAGGACCGAGGTGCAGCGGTTCGAGAGGGAGGCCCCGGCACCCCCTGCCGGGCAATAGCAATTGACCTCGGGCGGGAACTGTACCGCACCCGTCAGAAGGCTATTCGAGCAGGACCCTATGCCTGTTCATCCCGTTCTCCAACCGAAAGGACGACATCTCATACGTGGGCGGACCGGTAAGGCGGCGAGCATCGTTACCAAAGCCGTAGGGCTCATTGGGTATCCCGATCCAGTTCGTGTTCAGATTGCCGTTCGAGTCAATATCATGAAAGGCCTTCAAGGCATACATGCCAGGCGGCAGGTCATCGAAGCGCACCGTAACGGTCCCGCTCCTCACCTCCCCAACCTTCAACTTGCACCCCACTTCTTTTTCAAAGGCATCCTTCCCGGAACAAAGCGCGATACGCACGACACCACCCGCGTTAGGCTTGCTCAGCACGGCCTCCACCTCCAGCATCGCCTGCGTCCAAGCCCGCTGTGGATGCACGGTCGCCAGTAGAAGAATTGGTATGAACGCGTTGTACTTCATGATATCCATCGGACCGGAGAATCCAATGCCCGTGCCAGCATCTTCCTGAAATCCGTACGAGGCACTTCGACCGCTCCAAGGCTCTCCGTGAAGTCATTCAGGTATTGCGAATCCATCAGCGTGAAGCCCAGTTCCCTGCTGCGTTCGAATAGATAGGTCAGGGCCACCTTCCCCGCGTTGTTCATTCTGTGGAACATGCTTTCCGCGAAGAATGCACCACCGATGGCCACGCCATACACACCACCCACCAGGGCTCCATCGCGCCACGCTTCCACGGAATGTGCGTGACCGGCACGATGCAGATCCACATAGGAATCCCGGACCCGTTCATCGATCCACGTTTCCTTTCGGTCGCCACAGGCGGTGATCACTTGCTCGAAGGCCTTATCCACTGTGATCTCATAGGTATTGGAACGCAGCATACGAAGGCTTCGACGGTCGGTCTTGAGCGTATCCAATGGAAAGATCGCGCGGGGGTCAGGATCGTGCCAGTACAAATTCCCATCCGGATGACTCATCGGGAACCAGCCTTTCCGATAAGCGCCAAGAAGGATATCCACCGGAATGGTCACGCCCAACTGAACATCCATCAATGTGCTTTTACCACCAGCATGGATGAAGACCATTCCGCGTTCACGAACCTGAGCGTGTATGGGCCATCCGTAAGGCTTCCGATCACCGGATCAACGATCATGATCGTTGCACCGGACCCTTGAAACGCGCTGCTCTTCCAAACACCCCGTCCGGACAGGTCACTGATCTCGATCCATATGGGGCCGTCGATCCCAATAGGTATTCGCACTTCCAAGCGATCCGTGAACGGCATGGGGGACACGCGCAACCCCTCGTTGTCCAATTCTCTGGAACCAGCGGTCAATTCAAGGAAGCGATGGGCCTGCATGAAATCCGGTATACCATGACCGATCTGTTCCTGAGGAAGTGCATACGTGCTGGCACTTCGTCTTACAGCGTCCATCACATCGTGGGCGGTCCTTTCCGGATGGAGCTGCCAGAGACAGCCTACCAGCCCTGCGACCAACGGAGCAGCGAACGATGTCCCGTTGATCGGAACCACCTCGGTACCGTCCTCGCCGAGACCATAAGTGCCCAAACCCATCGCAGCAACGTCGGGTTTCACCCGCCCATCCGCGCTCGGTCCCCAGGAGCTGAAATCCGCGGGCAGGCCATCCGCATCCACGGCACCTACGGACAGGATATTGATCGCATCTGACGGAGCACTCAGAAAATGGAACTCGCTCGTGCCGGAATTGCCAGCACTGATCACCGGGATCATGCCTTTGCTCGCTGCAATTCCGCACGCGATGCTCACACGGGTGGTCTGCCCGTCCATGTCCTCATAGGCATGGTCCTGCTCCGGCCAATCGAACAGGGTATAGCCCAGTGAAGCATTAATGACGTCGACACCCGAACTATCGCACAGCTCAGCGCCGGTCACCCAGTGGTCCTCCTCGATGATGAGCTCCCAATCCGCATTCTCGGTGCGAATGAGCGCATAATCCGCCATGGGGGCTGTGCCGATAAGTTCCCCTTCCACGATCCCGGCCATGCAGGAAAGGACCGACCGGCCATGCCAATGATCCGAATAGACATCCCCGTCATTCACGAGAACATCCCTCGTGAGCACGATGCCATCCCGATCACGCAGTGCATCGAATGCTGACAGGACATCGGTACCCTCGAACCCTGAATCGAGCACACCGATCAGGATCCCTTCGCCACGTGCACCCAGTTCATGGATCTGATGCCCGTTCATCATCGCGATCTGCCCGAAGGACAAGCCGTACGTGCCGCCCCCTTTCGAGATCCCTGAACCAAGGTGGCCGAACTTCCGACCGTCAGGAACTGAGGCGGTATAAGAACGAACGCTGCGCACATCGGCCACGAACGGAAGGCTTTGGATGATCTCCAGAACTCCACTATCCGCCGTGCGGATGGTGATCGCATTGAACCACTTGCTCTTATTGACCAGATAAACCTCCCCGAACGAGAGTACGGCCCCTATGTACTGGGGGTCGATCGGCAGATCCAGTTCATCCATCGGGATACCTTGGGTCAGCCTACGCAGTATCGCCCGTTCCGACAGGTATTCCTCCGGTTGGTCAAGGCTGTAGGGGGTGTTGACCTTGTCCGTGAACTGCACCCAATAGGTGTCCGGAGAAGTCTGCGCACCGACCCCGAGGGCCATCGATAAGGCCATCACTGAAAAGATGAATATCCTGGCCACCATACCGAAGCTATTGAACGCCGTACGCGACCACCACCATATTCAATTCAAAGCCACGGACCTCGTAAATGGGTGCAGGATCGGGGTTCTGGGGTGTAGGCGGAGGAAAGATGATGTTCGTGGTCGTTTCCTCCCAATATTTCTCCACCATGCCAACGCCTTTTGCGTAGCGTTCCTCGAAGTTCCGCGTTTCCACCAGGTTAGGCGCTACCGTACTCCTCACGATCGCCGTACGATCGAAGGTTATTCCATTCACGGTCCATGGATCGTTCACATCCCGAAGCGCCACCAGTAATTCGGCTTCCGGGCCATAGGCGTGCATATCCCAACGCCGTCCCTCGCGGATCGGGAAGGAGAGCTTCAGCCTGCGCACATTCTCCTCGGTCTTTTCCGCCACGGTCTCCGTTAGCACCGCGCTCCACACATCGCGCACCAACCAATTATCCGTACTGTCCTTCACATATCGAAGGATCCGGAGCGCTGGTCGACCAGCGGGGTCCGTATAATGCTCCTCGATGCGCTCCAATAGACGATAGCTCACGCTATCCAGGACGTTGAACCCGTCATCGCGCCATACGGAATCGACCTGGTATTCAACCCACGTACCTATTGCGGTGGGGAAGTAATCATATCCGGGATCCTGAGGTTCTGCCGACCCTTCCTTCCCACAACTCCAAAGCAGCAAAACAACGCTGCTCAAGCATATGATGAGCCTACCTTTTTTCATGGTCCGTTCGGATCGTCGCGATCAATGAATCCACCGCCGATAACATCCTCTCCATCATAGAAGACGGCCGACTGGCCCGGAGCGATGCCTGCCACCGGGGCATGGAATTCCACTTTAAGCCGATCACCGTCCATTCGCAGGCTCGCCGGTGTACCCTTGTCCTTGTATCTGATCTTCACAATGGCTTCCGCTTCACCATCCAAGGCATCGATCTTCTGGAAATTAACGCCACGCACCCACATGGTCACCTTGTCCAGATCCTCCTTTCTACCCAGCACCACCGTATTCGTGTCAGGTTGTATCTCCGTAACGTAAAGCGGTTCTCCCGTTGCTATGCCAAGACCCTTTCGCTGTCCGATCGTAAAGAACGGATAACCGTCATGTTCCCCCAACACTTCACCCCCTGTACTTACCAAGGTGCCATGGGCCAGTCGCTCGGTCGCTTCAGGCTCGCTCCGCTTCAGAAAGCCGCGGTAATCGTTGTCCGGAATGAAACAGATCTCATAGCTCTCGCTCTTCGACGCCAGCTCTGGAAAGCCACTGTCCAAGGCCATTTTCCGGATATCGCTCTTGTGGTACCCCCCGATCGGGAAGCGCGTACGGGCCATGTTAGCCTGCTCCAGCCCCCAAAGTACATAACTCTGATCCTTGCCCGGGTCCAAGCCCTTGGAGATCACCCAGCGACCATCCTTGTCCTGTCTTGATCGGGCATAGTGTCCCGTGGCTATGAGCTCACAATCCATCATGTCCGCCCGTTTCAGAAGAGCCTCCCATTTGATGAACGTGTTGCACAGCACGCAAGGGTTGGGAGTGCGGCCTGCCATGTATTCCCTGGTGAAGTTCCCGATGATGGCCTCCCCGAACTCTTCGCGGATGTCGATGATCATGTGATGGAATCCACGGCTGACCGCCATGTTCCGTGCATCGTTGATGCTATCCAGATCGCAACATCCTGTTATGCGTTTCGCCGTTCCGCCTTGGGCGTAATCCCAGGTCTTCATCGTTACGCCGATCACCTCATACCCTTGTTCGTTCAGCATCAATGCTGCAACTGAACTGTCCACCCCACCGCTCATGGCCACCAGTATGCGCCCGTGCTTGCTCATTTCCTATCGACCACTTCACCGTTCGCATAGGTCGTTACTTTGATCACGCGGCCGCGTTCGTCATACTCCTTCACATCACCGTCCAAGGCGTCATTGCGGTAATTACCTTCCATTTTCAGGGTCTGTCCTTGGAGCACATTCTCCACATCGGATGGCGCACCAAGGACCGGATCGGCCGGCACCTCCGTCAGAACCCACTTGCCATTGTCATAGTATTCGGCGAAGCGACCTTCCCGTAAGCCCTTCTTGAAGATCACTTCCGAGCGCACCTGGCCGTCATCATAGTACTCCGTGAACGTACCGTTCTCCTTCTTCTCCTTGATCATGTCCCCATTCCTGTACAGCACCTGAAGCTGTATCGATCCATCCTGGTTATAGTAGAACCAAGTCCCATCACGGTTCCCGTTCACGACTTTGCCCTCGATCTCCTTCTTGCCATTGGGGAACCAAAAGGTCATCGTGCCCTCCGGCTCACCGTTCAAATAATTGGCTGAGGACTTCAGCACCCCGTCCTGGAACCAGCTCTTATGCTCACCATGAAGCACACCCCGTACATAATTCTCCCGCTCCGCCACGCTACCATTGGCGAAATAGGCCACGACCTCCCCGTGTAATTCACCATTGGAGTACTGCTCGAAACGACGTAGAGACCCGTTCCGGTCGTAATAATTCCACGTGCTGTCCTTTTTCTGGCCGATGTAGCGCCCTTTGGCCATGAGATCGCCTGACGGGTAGAAGTGATCCGCCCGGCTGATCGAAGTGCCCTTTTCATAGCGTTGAATGGTCGTGAGGGCTCCTTCCTCATCGTAATGGCGGAACTCACCAACAGGCCGGTCATCCTTGAACAGACCTTCATAACGGACCTTTCCGTTCGGCCAGGACTTGGTCCAAACGCCTTGTTTCAGACCAGCTGCATCCGTTCGGTTGAAATCCGCAGGAGGCTGGGCTGAGCAAGGCAGAGCCAATGCTACCAGCACGAATGAAGCGAAGGATTCCCTGAACATGAGGTTCGCAAAGGTACGGGCCGACCATGCTGAAGGAGGACGGGGCGGGCGTTGGAAAAGAACGGTTATCACCATCATTCCGTGCATTCCGGTAGGATTACCTTTGGGCACCCAATCCTGGAACATGAAGTTTTTCATCGATACAGCAAGTCTCGCGCAGATCAAGGAAGCCCAGGAACTCGGTGTTCTGGACGGAGTTACCACCAACCCTTCGCTCATGGCCAAGGAGGGCATCAGCGGTGCGAACGCGGTCCTGAAGCACTATGTGGACATATGCTCCATCGTGGATGGCGATGTGAGTGCCGAGGTCATTGCCACGGATTACGATGGCATCGTGCGCGAAGGGGAACACCTGGCTGCCTTGCATCCGAACATCGTGGTCAAGGTTCCGATGATCAGGGATGGCGTGAAAGCATTGAAGTATTTCAGCAACAAGGGGATCCGTACGAATTGCACACTGATCTTCAGTGCCGGACAGGCGCTATTAGCTGCCAAGGCGGGTGCCACATACGTATCGCCGTTCATCGGTCGCCTGGATGACGTGAGCACGGATGGGGTGCAGTTGATCGAGCAGATCCGGGTGATCTACGACAACTACGCCTACCCGACGGAGATCCTGGCCGCCAGCATCCGCCATCCCATGCACATCATCCAATGTGCGGAGGTCGGTGCGGACGTGGCCACCTGTCCGTTGAGCGCGATCACGGCATTGTTCGACCATCCGCTGACGACGATCGGATTGGAGAAATTCCTGTCCGATCATCAGAAGGCTGCGCAGAAGGGTGTGAAGGCCTGAGAAAATGCTTCTGGCCATCCATCCGAAGAATCCGGAGCCGAGAAAGATCCAGATGGTGGTGGATCGGCTCAAAGCGGGTGGCGTAGTGATCTGTCCGACGGACACTGTCTATGCCTATGTGTGCAGTGCCATGCACAGCAGAGCCATTGAGCAGGTGACGCGATTGAAGGGAGCCAAGCCAGGCAAGGCCGATCTTTCGCTGATCTGCCGCAACCTGAGCCAGCTTTCCTTGTACTCACGCCATGTAGGGACGCCCGCGTTCCGGATCATGAAACGTGCCCTGCCAGGGCCGTATACCTTCATTGTTCCGGCCAGCGGTGAGATCCCGAAGATGTTCAAGAGCAACAAACGAACAGTGGGGATACGGGTCCCCGATCATCCGATCGCCCTGGCCTTGGTTGAGGCCTTGGATGGTCCTCTGGTGGCTGCGTCCGTGCACGGCCAGGATCCGATCATGCATCATACCACCGACCCGGAGATCATCGAATCGGAATTGGGGCATCAGGTGGACCTGGTAATCGATGGCGGAACGGGAGGAGTTGTGGGAAGTACCGTGATCGATCTCTCAGGGGATGAACCTGTGGTGCTTCGTGACGGAATGGGGCCGTTGGAAGGGCTTCTATAGCGCTTCGTGCAACGCTTTCCACGCCTCCGGCAGGGCGGCGATCAGATCCCCAGGCGTCATTCCTTCCTTGCTCTTTCGCTCCGCGACGAGGTCCCCAGCGAAACCGTGCAGGTATACGGCCAATAGCGATGCATTCAGCGGAGCGATCCCTTGAGCCAATAGACCGGTGAGCAGGCCGGTCAAGGCATCACCGGAACCTCCTTTCGCCATACCATTATTCCCGGTTGGATTGAAAAAGACCCGTCCTTCTGGATCACATATGGCTGTCCAGGCGCCCTTCAAGACAAGAATGCACCCGTTCTTTTGCGCGAATTCCCGCGCCCGACCAAGGCGCTCATATCCGGTCCTCGACCCTTCACCCCACAGACGGTCGAACTCGCGAGGATGGGGAGTAAGCACGGTTCGGTCCGGCAGAATTGCCAACCAGGTCGGATTTTCGGCCAGGATATTCAAGGCATCAGCATCCAGAACCATCGGAGATCGACCTTCCTGGATCAGGTTCTTCACGGTCTTAACGGCAGCATCGGAGGTTCCCAGTCCAGGCCCCACACCAAGAGAGGTCCATTTCGCATCTTCCTGGATCACCGGATCGGCACTTGGCCGGGGGTCAACGGAACACATGGCCTCAGGCACAGCCCCTTGAAGAATCGGTAAACCGCGCTCGGTGGTACGCACGGATACCAGACCGACACCACTCCTCAGTGCTGCCCTGGTACATAGAATGGCGGCACCATACTTTCCATCGGAGCCCGCAATGATCCCTGCATGTCCAAAGGTGCCCTTATGCCCGGCGCTCGGACGCATTGGAACCAATGCCCGGACATCCTTCTCTTCCAGTACGCGATATGGGGTGGGTTGTGAACCAATGAAATCCGCCTCCAAGCCGATGGGAATGATCCTCAACGAACCGGTATTATGGGCATTTTCAGGAAGCAGGAGAGCCAGCTTGGGTACCTCGAAAGTCAGGGTTTCTGTGGCCCTGACGATGTGTTCCGCATCATTTTCGGAGTTGTCCTCTGCGAACAGACCGGACGGAAGATCGATGGCGATGACCGGACGCCCCGAATTATTCAGTTGTTCTATCATCAGGCTGAGTGGACCTTCGATCGGTGCGCTGAGCCCGGTTCCGAACACTGCATCCACTATCACCTCATTATCAGCGAAATGCACAGCCCTGATCAATTGAAGATCCAGATCTTCGATAGGCATTTTTAGTGCCTTGACCCGCTCCCAATTGGACTGGTTGTCAGGACTTGCTTTCTCCTTGGTCCTGATCCGAATGACCCTTACGCTCACGCCGGCTTCGTGCAGGATCCGTGCGATGACCAGGCCGTCACCGCCATTATTACCCATGCCAACCATGACAAGGAATGAACTTGTATTCGCCGGACCATAAAGATCCTTGCGGTAGGATAGCAGAATATGCGCGGCACATCGCTCAGCCGCCCTC
>JAHEFL010000398.1 GCA_024640205.1 Flavobacteriales bacterium
GGCCATCATCGCCATGTCCCAGAACCGTCTGGACCTCCGTTTGGAAGGCTACTTGTTCCAACCGTATGACCCGTTCATACAACTGGAGGACAATTCCGTGGATATCGACGCCGGCTTCACACAGCGCTATTTCATCGGCTCGGGATCGCTGATCTTCCAAAGCCCCATCGGACCGGCTTGGTTCAATCTGAGCTATTTCGACGGGATCACGGAACCCTGGATCTGGAGCTTGAACTTCGGGTACGTCCTGTTCAACCAGAAGGCCCAGGAATGAAGGCACCCATAACGAGGGAGCTCCTAGGACTTTACGAATCCGTTTCAGGAGAATTGGAGCGGCTCACCGATCAGGATCGCATTGATCGCGGTGCATGGGAACTATTGGATGAATTGTTGCTCGACCTGCATTTGATCCGTCACGGATACGCCGATGAGGGCTTTGCGAGGCACGTGGAACGCAGGCTCGGAACGCTCTGCGAGGACGATCGTGTAGCGGACCGGATCCGTCAAATGTGGCGTTGACCTGGGCACTAGCGAACAAGCCCCGGTTATCCCGGGGCCTGCAAGCTGCCTTTGTTCTTGCTCAAGCCTGAGCCGTGGGTCCTCCGAAATGCATGGGGACCTCAGCGATCTCCCCGATCGTGCCGTGCACTGATTCGAACTTGGTGATGTTGTCAGCAAGCGCACGCATCAAACGCTTGGCATGTTGCGGGGTCAGCAGGATCCGCGAACGCACCTTCGCCTTGGGCACGCCGGGCATCACACGAACGAAGTCCAGAACGAATTCCGAGTTGCTATGCGTAATGATGGCCAGGTTGCTGTAGATCCCGTCAGCCACCTCCTCGCTGATCTCGATGTTCAGCTGATTGCCCTTTGCCTGTTCCTTTTGGTCCGCCATTGATCCAATGTTTTGAATGCACTTTCGATCCGAGCTGGATACGGCCGGCCCAGGGAGCACGATCGCTCCCCGTTGCCGGATCCGTGATCATTCCTCGATCTCCTGTGCTTCCAGTTTCTCTGCCAGCAATCGCTGGTACTCGTCCTTGTTGGCCACGATCATCTTCTGATAGGATCGCAGACCTGTACCGGCCGGGATCAAGTGACCAACGATCACATTCTCCTTCAAGCCCATCAGGTGATCTTCCTTCGCATTCACCGCTGCTTCGTTCAACACCTTGGTGGTCTCCTGGAAGGATGCCGCACTAATGAAGCTTTCCGTTTGCAGCGATGCCCGCGTAATACCCTGCAACATGGTGCGTGCCGTGGCCGGCTGGGCCGACTTCGCCTCCACCAACTTGGCGTCCTTCCGCTTCAAGGCACTATTCTCATCGCGGAACTTCCTCAAGGTGATCATCTGACCGACACGCAGTTCCGAACTGTCGCCGGCATCCGTAACGACCATCTTATCGAAGATGCCATCGTTCTCCTCCATGAACTCGGTCTTGTTGACGCTCTGGCGCTCCAGGAACTTGGTATCCCCTGGATCCTCGATCTCCACCTTCCGCATCATCTGACGCACGATCACTTCGAAGTGCTTGTCATTGATCTTCACACCCTGCATCCGGTAAACCTCCTGCACCTCATCGACAAGATATTCCTGCACACGTGTCGGACCCTGAATATTCAGGATGTCACCCGGACTGATGGCACCATCGCTCAATGGTGAACCAGCCTTGATGAAATCATTCTCCTGGACCAGGATATGCTTGCTCAATGGCACGAGGTAGTGCTTGAGCTCGCCTGTGCGGCTCTCCACGATGATCTCCCGATTACCTCGCTTGATCTTTCCGTAGGATACGATGCCATCGATCTCACTGACCACCGCCGGGTTGCTCGGGTTACGTGCCTCGAAAAGTTCGGTCACCCGGGGCAGACCACCAGTGATGTCTCCACCCTTGCCGGAGCTGCGGGGGATCTTCACCAGCACATCGCCTGCCTCCACTTTCTGACCTTCCGTCACGATGATGTGAGCTCCGACCGGCAGGCTGTAGTTCTTCAACTCCTCCTTGCCCTTGGGATCCATGATCCGGATGGTCGGGTTCTTTTTCTTGTCCCGGCTCTCAATGATCACTTTCTCCGCAAAACCGGTCTGCTCGTCGATCTCCTCGCGATAGGTCGCGTTCTCCTCGATGCTCTCGAACTCCAGCTTACCAGCAAATTCGGAAATGATCACAGCGTTGTACGGGTCCCAGGTACAGATCAGGTCGTTCTTCTTGATCGCCTTGCCGCCTTTCGCGTAGAAGAATGCACCATACGGAATGTTGCTCGTGGTCAGGACGATGCCCGTATTGCTGTCGACGATGCGCATCTCAGTGCTCCGGCTGATGACCACTTCGGCATCCTCACCCTTGCGGTCCTTCCGTTTCACGGTACGCAGCTCATCGATCTCGAGGACACCATCGTACTTGGCCCTGATCTCGCTTTCCTCCGTGATCTTTCCTGCCACACCACCGACGTGGAAGGTCCGTAGCGTTAGCTGGGTCCCGGGTTCACCGATGGACTGGGCCGCGATGACACCAACAGCTTCACCGATCTGTACTTTCCTTCCCGTGGCCAGGTTACGTCCGTAGCATTTGCCGCAAACGCCCTGCTTCTGTTCGCAGGTGAGCACACTGCGGATCTCCACCTCCTCGATCGGGCTGCTGGCGATCTCCGCAGCGATATCCTCATTGATCTGTTCGCCGCTGGCCACGATCAGGTCCCCGGTATGCGGATGGTACACATCGTGCACCGTGTTCCTGCCCAGGATGCGATCGTAGAGGCTCTCCACGATGTCCTCGTTCTTCTTCAGGGCGGTCGCCACCAAGCCGCGAAGTGTACC
>JAHEFL010000036.1 GCA_024640205.1 Flavobacteriales bacterium
TGAAGTAAGGAATTCCAATTGTTGAGCTTGATGTGACAAGCGCGATAGGCGCTTGCCGGTCCGAAGTTGTCACTTACGTTGTGCGGACGGAATTTCCGGAAGCTGTAACCACCATTAGGGTTGTAGAACCAGAATTCATAGCCGCTATTGGCGGGTTGGACATTATTCGGCCCGTTCGGGACCCAGTCCGCAGTGACCGATGGATTCGCATTGGCTACCATGTATTCGCCCGTCTTCCACCAATACTTGTCACAGCTCGTGTAGACCAATCGATCAATGCCTACCGGTAAACAGAAGGAATAACACTGGCTGCCACCGATCCGGCTCAGCGTACCAAAATCGCCATTCCCCGTGTTGTCAATGATGCGGCGATCGTCCGGCAGCGCTGTTCTCACCGTGTAGCCTCCGTTGGCGCCGCTCAACATACCATCGTTGCCACTGTCTTCCAGTGCAAACACATAGCATCCTTCAGGCAGGCAGCAATTCGCTTGTAGATTCAATTGTTGGCCTGCGACATAAGGGCCGCCGGAGCAGAAGATGATGGAGCTGTTCAATGGATCCTGAATGGACCAGGTGATCTCGTTCGCTTCAAGGTCCGTGCTGAGATAGACCGAAATATTCTCCGTGCAGGGATCAGTAAGCAATGGGGAAGGGGCACATTCGGTGTATCCTATGCACACGCAACCCGGGCTCATGGTATCCTGTGTGGTAGCTGGGTTCCCGTCATCGCATGGTTGTCCGGGAACGGTAATTCCAGGATCGGAGTCGTCACAATCCCCACTCACTGATACACTACCAATGATCTGGAGGCATACCGGGGAGTCGTATGCCGTAGCCGGATCGCCATAACCATCACCATCCGTATCCAGATACCACGTCAATATTGCATCCGATGTTCCACATCCGCATATCCCGGGAGCAGTCTTCAGTGGGTCATTGGGACATCCATCGCTGCCATTGCAGGTACCGTCGTTGTCCGAATCCAGATACGTCCCGACACATTCACAATCGGAAGTGATCAGGTCGAATTCGGTACACACATCACTATCATCACAAGGAGAGCCTACCGCTTCCCCCAACTCAGGACAGTCATCGTAGAAGTCACAAACGAGGTCACCATCCGTGTCCTGATAAGTTCCTACACAATAACAATTCGAGTAGGTAAGATCGTCAATGGTGCAGGGGTCGCCATCATTGCATGTCGCTCCGATCGTACAATCCCAAATACCATTGAAATAGTAGCTCTGCCCAACGGTCCAAAAACGAGCGTCAGGTCCACCTGTGAAGCGGCAAACACTGGCGTTGTTATTACCGGGAATACTGTTGTTCCAATTGTTGTTCCCATTGGTCGTGACCCGGCGGTTCTTCACGTTGCTCGCGTGGTTATTGTCCGGTCCCCGTAATCCGACCTGCGGGAAATCGGTTTCCGAAGTTGCCGGCCCGGGAGCATTGGCGCTTTCGATGGGCCCATAGATCTGGCGGATCCCATCACCTGGCGAATCGGTATTCAATCGCAATTGAAAGGTAAAGGCTTCATCAAGCCCCTTGCGTCTCACTCTTTTCCATTCGATCTGCACCTCATTGCCACTGATCTTCCAGATCACCTCTCGTGGACCACCGGCTCCAGTTTGGGCGCTTTCCAGGTCGTAACCGAAAGGCACAATGGCCCCGGCATAGGTTTCCGTGGAGCTAAGCGGAGTGTAATTGGTAGCGGTCGGTGCGGATCCGAACGTGATGAAACCATTGGAGGAGATCCAGATCTGCGTATAGATGTTACCGTCGAACTCGAAGGGGTTCGGCAGGGTGATCGCCCCGGATACCGCGTCATCGAAATTGTTGCTCCAAAGAGTGTTGATCGGGCCACTCAATGCATTGATAGGAGTATAGAGATCCACCGCCTGTGCAAAATTGTTGTTCGCCACCTGGGCAAAGGACGAAGGCCCAGGAATTAAAACACCGATCGCGAAACCGATCACTATTCCATACGATTTGGTCCGCATGGCATTGCTTTTTGGGGTAGAACTGTTCATAGTACCTGTGTCAATGGTCCTCACAGGACCGGCTGGGATGTAACAAGACAATGACGCTGCGATCGGAACTACCGATCCGCTTTCGCCTGACTTTAGTGATCAACTTTGAATGATGGGTCAAAGATGATCTTCCTATTCTGGACGGTCAAGCATCATAGTTGCCGCATAACGGTCGGATCCCAAGGTGAGCGATGCATTTCGACGTCACAGGGGGTGGAATACGCAGCGCCCTCCCCACAGTGTTCGTGAGGAGGGCGCTTGCGGTCGTTGATAGGCTTCCTACCTAATTCATCTTTCGATCAACAAACGTTCCGTGATCTGATGATCGCCTACTATGATCTTCATCAAGTAGATCCCTGTTGCAAGTTGGTGGGAAGGTTCCAAAGTGGCATTCACGCTTCCTTCTGTTGTTGCGAAGCGTTGTGCCATTCCCGCCTTGCCGGTCAGGTCAAAGAGTTGCACGGTCACATGGTCCACCTCGTTCGGGATGCCCTCCACCTGAATGCGTAAGTCATTCCCGGTACTCGGATTGGGCCACACCTTGACCTGGGGAGCTGGAGCCAACAGATCCATCTGGGTTCCACCACCCTGGACCGGACTACCAATGGTAAGGCTGCAGATATCGCCCCATGGATCCGAGGTTCCGCACCAAGTACCATTCTTCAGGGCACGAACTTCCACCTCGTAGGTCTTCGTGGCCTCCAAGGGCGGAGCCACGGCAGCGCTCCAACCAAGGTTGAGGAAGTAGGTGGTGCTGGAACGCAGGATCTCAATGCCCTCATCAGGGATCCGGAAGCGCCATTCATATTGGGTGGCACCGCTCACCGGTCTTGCATGGATACGCTGGTTGGATACGAATTGGCGGAACTGGTTGCAGCTGAGGAACTGGTTCCCTGGGATGTCCATGAGCTTGGTGGGTGGGCAAAGTGCCAATGCCTCATCACGCACCATACGGCAGGCAGGACCCCAGGGTTGGTTGACACCTTGCACACGTCCGCGCACCTTTACGTTCATCAGTTCTCCCGGCGGAACATGCAATGCACTGTTCCAATTGTTGATCTTCATGTGACAAGCCCGGTAAGCACTTGCGGGACCGAAGTTGTCACTGACATTATGCGGGCGGAATTTCCGGAAGCTGTATCCGCTGTTCGGCGCATAGATCCAGAACTCATAGCCACTATCGTCGGGTTGAACACTGTTGGCACCATTGGGTACCCACTCGGCCGAGACCAGGTCATTCGCATTTGCCACGATGTACTCACCGGTCTTCCACCAGTATTTGTCACAGCTCGTGTAGATCAAGCGATCGATACCTACCGGGACACAGAATGAATAGGCGTTCCCGGTGATCTGGCTTGTTGCTCCGAAATCACCGTTGTTCCTGTTGTCTATGATCCTTCGGTTATCCGGAACAGCCGTACGAAGCGTATAGCCACCGTTAAAGCCATTGAGCATACCGTCACCACCTGCATCGGTCATCACCAGCACATAGCAACCCTGCGCCAGGCAGCAATCCTCGGAGATGTTCACTTGGATACCAGGAGCATAGGGCCCACCGGAGCAATACACGATACTGGCATTGTTCTGATCCTGGATCTCCCAAGTGATATCATCCCCATCCAGGTCTGTGTTGATATCCAGCGTGATGTTCTCCGTGCAACCGCCGATAGGGGTGCCGATACAGTTGCAATTTGCATCCAGCACATCGCCGGTAGTGTTATTGTTTCCGTCGTCACAAGCGGAACCGACCGTTCCCGGTACAGTTGGGCAATCATCGGTATTGTTGGCGACGTATCCTGAAGGCTGGTCGCAGGTGAATCCTGGCTGGCTGTCGTTGGGGTCCCCGAAGCCGTCATTGTCGGTATCGGCATACCAAGTGGTTGCTTCATCGGCAACACCGCACCCGCAGGCTCCTGGAGCGGTTTTGTTCGGGTCAGAGGGGCATAGATCCGTATTGTTAGCGACGAATCCGATAGGCTGGTCGCAGGTGAATCCTGGCTGACTGTCGTTGGGGTCCCCGAAACCGTCATTATCGGTATCGGCATACCATGTGGTTGCTATATCCGCAACACCACAACCGCAGGCACCCGGTGCTGTCTTGTTCGGATCCAAGGGGCATCCATCGTTCGCGTCACATACCGTGTCGTTGTCCGTGTCCTGAAAGGTGCCCACGCAATTGCAACTTGCGTTGATCTGGTCGTTGATCGTACAGGCATCGCCATCATTGCATGCCTGACCAACGACGCAGGTGGCATAGACATAATTCATGCCCAGCGTCCAGCTTTTGGCAGGGTTGGCGTTCGTGAATCGTACTCTGCTGTTGTTCGTGGTCCCGGCCAAGCTGGTTCCCCAATTCTCGGGGCCAGTGCCAACAAGGCGGTTCAGGACATTACCTGCGGCGAAATTGTTGTTCGCGCCGCGAAGACCAACTTGTGGTTGATGGGTAACTGCAAAATCCAGGGTATTGATACCTCCATATTCCAAGCGGATCTCACCTGTGCTGGTATTGAGCCGGATACCGCAATCGAAGTACTCATTCGTCCCTTTGCGCTTGACCCGTTGCCATTGAATAATGATGTTCGCACCGGTCTGTTGGAAGGTGATCCGCCTGTTGTTCCCCCCTGTGGATGCCGGCTCCAGATCCGCTGCGAAAGCCGCGATCACACCGCTGTAACCAACAGCAGAACTTATCGGAGTGTACTCCGTGCCGGCCGGTGCGGTCCCGAAGGTGATGAACCCATTTGCCGAGATGTGCATTTGTGTGTGCAGGATGCCATTGAAGTTGAATCCCGGTGCCAGTGTTCGAGTGAATACCTCATCGTCAAATGCCTGAGCGATCAAACTGTTGCTGCTGGACGACGAGGTGAACGCCCCGGTTTGTTCGGTTTGGAAGGTGTAGGACAGCTGACCCATGGCGTTCCATGGCGCAAGCAGCCCGCATAGCAGGGTTGTTGCTGATATCAGAGCCCGAAGACGGTGATGCAGCGAAAGTGTTTGTGTGGAGTTTGCCATGGAGTAGCGAGTATGGGTGTGCATCCCGCTTAGGATGCCTTGTGACCTGGAGTTCGATGTGATCTGACGATGGGTCTTCTCACGGGAGCCGTGTACGCGGGGTTCGCTGGCAGGGTTACAGCTCCGTGAGGTTCGAGTGGTCGACCACAACGTGTTCCACTTAGGAACAAAAGGAAAGGGCGCCCGTTCTGGACGCCCTTTCCAAGCATTGTATCCGGATCTGCTTACGGTGCGATGATCAATCGTTCGGTCCAGCGTTGGTCCTCAGCAGTGATGTTGACCAGATAGATGCCCGCACCAAGCTGGCCACCCAGGTCGACATCCGTATAGGTCCGACCGTCCTGCACGGGTAGGGTATGGGCGGCGACCTTCTGGCCACGCATATCGAAGAGGTCCATCGAGATGGTGGCAAGGTCGGTTGGCAGGCCCTCTACGTTCACCCAGAAGCGATCCCCCTGGTTGGGGTTCGGCCAGATGCCCACACGGCCCTCTTCATTTAGAATGGCCATGTTGGTACCACCGCCACCACCTATGCTCGGGGCTATGGTGAGCAGGCAGGAGTCACCGAACATGCACCAGGTCTGCCCTTCTCCGGGGATGTTGCGGCGCGCACGGACCTGTACATAGTACTGTCCTTCAACCAACGGAGGAGCCACGCCGGCGTTCCATCCCAGATTCAGGAAATAGGGGCCGCTGGTGCGGAAGATCTCCGAGTCGTTGTCGACGTAGCGGAATCGCCACTCGTATTGGTTGCCGCCGCTCACCGGGCGCGCATGGATGCGTTGGTTGTTCACGAACTGGCGGGTCTCGTTGCAGCTCAGGAACTGGTTGCCAGGGATGTCCATCAGCTTGGTAGGTGGGCATTGGGCCAACACCTCATCGCGCACAAAGCGGCAGGCAGGTCCCCATGGATAATTCGTCCCGTTCACACGACCGCGGACCTTCACGTTCATCAGGTCGCCCTCAGGAATGTGCATGGCCGCGCTCCAGTTGTTGATCTTCAGGTGGCAGGCGCGGTATTCGTTGGCCGGCGCGAAATTGTCGCTCACGTTGTGCGCGTGGAACTTCCGGAAGCTGTAGCCTCCGTTGGGGTTGAAGAACCAGAACTCGTAGCCACTGTCCGCATCCTGTGCATTGTTGGGCCCGTTCACCCATTCGGCTGATACCGCATCGTTAGCATTGGCCACGATGTACTCGCCTGTCCTCCACCAGTACTTGTCGCAACTGGTGTATACCAATCGATCGTCGCCTACCGGGATACTGAACGAATAAGCATTGCCTGTGATCTGGCTAAGCGAACCGTATCCACCATTGTTCCGGTTATCAATGATCCTCCGGCCATCGGGGGTGGCCGTACGCAAAGTGTATCCTCCATTCAAAATACCGTCGCCTCCGCTATCGAATACGATCAGATCGTACGTGCCAGGGTCGGGGACATCACATATCGCCTGCTGGTTGCTTGGCGCACCCAACGCGAAGGGGCCACCACTGCAGAACAGGTCATTCGTGATGGCGTCCCTGATCTCCCAGGTGATCTGGTCGTCGTTCGCATCCGTGTTGATCTGCAGATCGATCTTGGTCATTGGTACAATGGGTGAACACTCTGTGGATCCCGGTGCGCTCATTTCACCTTCATCGCATGCTTGACAGGATTCCGCACCTGGAAATGGATTATACGTATTCGCCGGGCACAGTTCGCAGGCGATCGATCCATCCGCATTGCTGTAAGACCCAGGGCTGCACGGAACGCAACTTGTCTGTCCTTCGTTTCCTTGCGCGGAGCCGGCCAAACAGGGGAATGCCGATGTGCCATCCGGGCAATAGCTACCCTCCGGGCAGATCGTGCAACCTGTGATCACCGTATTTGGGCCGATCTCAGTAGTGTTCTGGAAATACCCGGGGTCACAGTTGCAGGTGGTTGGATTGAAATTGGCGATACCGTCCACGGCAAGAGGGCATGCATCGAGGCAATTAGGGATGCCATCGTTATCATCATCCGGCGCCGATCCGTTCGAAGCGCCCGGTGTGGCACACCAACGCTGCCAATCTGTGGAGTTGTCATCGGTGTCCACAGCGTTCGGTACCCTGGCGATCACCTCATCCGCATTAGCGCCATTATCCCCGGCGCCCAAACCGGTGCCTTCGGAATATGGAACACCGCTCGTGCCTTCATAGCTGATCGCATCAAGCAGGGTATTATCCGCGGCGCGAAGACCGACGGCATCCGGAGCCCCATTCTGGATCAGATTGCTGGTTGGCAGCACCACCAAGTTCACATTCGGTGTGCCCGCATTATTTCCGATGACATAGTACCCGCCAGAAGGCAGTAAATAGTTAGGCAGCACGATGGACTGATAGATCGCGGCACCCCCGTTATTGCCATTAACGAGTTCGACCGTTACGCCGGAAAGCTGGATGGTGGCGGTTCCATAATTGTACAGTTCAATCCACTCGGCCTCATCCGTGCCTGGGTTGTCATAATCCACTTCGTTGATGACCAAGGTCGATGGGGGCAAACAGACCGGAGAATCACCACTCACATTCAACGAACCACAAGGCGCCGAAAATGCTACAGAGAATCCTTCGCCTTCAGTTATCCCGTTGATCAGAATCGTTCCTGAAGACGATACGGCAGGATTATCACCTGCAACCGTTCCAGAGCCGGAATATGAGACCGCTGCTCCTTGCCCTCCACCGGTGAATGAAACGGAGACGTTGTAGCTATCCGCACCAACCGTTAGGTCATTGCATGTGGACAACGGTGTGCCCAGCGATAAGTTACAAATAGGTCCGGCCGGTACTGCACCGGAGATCACGATGTCATCCAATGCAAATTCATCGCGGGAGCCCGATCCGCCTACATCAGCGCCGCTCCATTGGAGATAAAAGAATTGACCGGGGGTGATGTTTAGGCCGGCAATGGTCGTACTCCTATGATTAGCTACAAATGCAGGGCTGACATCCGCAACAGCGCTGGATACCACATCCAGAGCCCCTACTGAAGTATATGAAGCATTATCAGAGGACCAGGAGAAATTGAAATTGTTACTTCTTGACTGGTCATTCCGCACATGGACGACATAGGACACATTAATGGAGCCAAGGGTCACCCCTGAGTTGTTCTGGATTCGTAATGTCAACGTTCCAGGAGCCCAGTCAGTTCCTCCCGGCTGGAACCCCAAGGCCCTTCCAGAGATCGACCCACCACCGAACGCATAGATCCCTCCGGTAGTTACACCTCCCGAGGCGCTTACTCCACGAGCATAATCCCCAGCTGTGTTCGTCGCACCGAAAGCCAGGTTGCCGTCACTCAAACCGGTGATCGCCCATGCGTTTGAACTGGCCCTACCCAAAGTTGCGGGAGCTCCTGGCTCAAATCCATTGCCAGCAAATACTCCGTTGTTCACATTCGATACGGAAGCATCAAAGTTGATGGTGTAATTCGTCGCTGGAGCTGCGATACTCAATTGCGACCGGCCTGAGATGCTCAGCACCATGCATACTGAGGTTACCATACAGATATGAAGAGTTCTTGACATGTTCTTTCTCAATTGTGTTTTGGTCGTACCCAGGGTTTGGAATACGCCCCCAAAGTACCCGGCGCAAGGTGAATTTCAAATTATCCAAAGGTTACTGTTGAAAACCTCTTGCGAATGCTTCGGCGCTCTATCTTGGAGCAGCCAAACCCAAGCCTATGATCCGGAACCTTACCCTGCTCGGCATCGGTCTTTTAGGAACACATGTTCAGTCGCAAACCGTACTCTTCACCGAGACCTTTGAACAGCCCTCGACCACTTTCACATTGAACACCACGGATGCGGGCTCCACCGCGGGAGGGGACAACACTTGGGTCATCAATAACGCGTACACGGGAGGCAGCGGATCCATCATTTGTCTCGGGTTCCCGTTCTCCTTCACCGTGCCCACTGTGGCCGGGCAGCCGGGTGGCATCACCTCCCCGAACGGGGCGTACATGCACATCAGCAGCCAAGCGGCGCTGAACAGTGGCATTAATTGCGCGAGTTTCGTGGCCGCGGATGGACTCTGTTCCAACGCGGGCAACCATTTTGCTCGGATGAGCGCGGATGTCCCGACCATTGGTCAGACCGACGTTTCCTTGAGTTTCTGGTGGCTCTGTGGAGGAGGCACCAACAACTACGGTGAGGTGTATTACAGCACGAACAGCGGATCGAATTGGATCCTGATCGGGAATGCACCCACCCAGTACCGCAACCAGCTTGCCTGGGTGCAACAGAGCATCACGCTGCCGGAATTCGCCGGGCAGGCCACGCTGCGTTTCGGGTTCCGTTTCGTGAACGGGGTTACACTTGCGGCACAGGACCCTGGGTTCGGGGTGGATGACGTGATCATCAGCGCGGCGGGAGCACCGGCCGCGACGATCGCTACGAGTGCCATCATACCGAACAGCTATTGCGCAGGCAGCGCCATCGATATCCCTTTCGTGGCCAATGGGACCTATGATCCGGGCAATGTTTTCACGGCGCAGTTGAGCGATGCCTCAGGAAGTTTCGTATCACCCGTTGTATTGGGGACACTGGCTGCGACAGGTTCCGGAACCATCAGCGGGATCATTCCCGGTATGACACCGGCGGGTTCGGGATACCGCGTGCGGGTGATCGCAAGCTCACCAGGCATCACGGGCTTGGAAAGCACAACAACCCTGA
>JAHEFL010000399.1 GCA_024640205.1 Flavobacteriales bacterium
GACACGGGTGGAACAGGCCCGGCAGAACAACATCACCATCGACCGGGAATTCGTTTGTGGCGAGCTGGAGGACCTGCTGTACGAGCAGTTGCTCATTGAGCAGGCACGACTGGACAGTGTCACGGTGGATGAGGCCCAGGTGACCATGGAGATCGACCGTCGGATCCGGTACTTCTCCGCCCAGATAGGCGGCGACAAGAAGTTGGAGGAGTTCTATGGAAAATCCATTGCTGAGATCAAGGCCGAGTTCCGCGATCAAGTGCACGATCAATTGATGGTGCAGAACATGCAGCAGAAAGTGACCTCCGATATCCGGATCACGCCACGTGACGTTCAGCGCTTCTACCAGCGGATACCGGCGGACAGCATCCCCTTCATCAATTCAGAGGTCGAATGGGCGCAGATCCTGATCGTTCCTGAACCTACCGTGGATGAGGAGCGCCGGG
Source organism: Flavobacteriales bacterium (assembly GCA_024640205.1). Classification (GTDB taxonomy): domain Bacteria; phylum Bacteroidota; class Bacteroidia; order Flavobacteriales_F; family PHOS-HE28; genus PHOS-HE28. The sequence continues at coordinate 447 of JAHEFL010000399.1, forward strand.
TAAGACGCAAGATCGAGGAGTACCGGGAGGATATCCAGAAGGGCACCAAGGACTTCTGTACCGTGGCCATTCTGTATTCGGAAGACCCGGGTTCGGCAAAGGAATGTGGTGAGCTGGGAATGGTGCCCACCGGCACGATGGTACCGGAATTCGATGCGGTCGCGCTCAGTTTGAAGGAGGGGGAGATCTCACAGGTGTTCCGCACCACTTATGGATACCATTTCATGCAGCTGATCGAGCGACGCGGCGAGCAGTACAATGCCCGCCATGTGCTCATGCGGCCCCAGGTGGGCAGCAGCGATCTGCAGATCGCGCGTACCACGCTGGATACCCTGCTCGTCTCCATCCGGGAAGGTCGGATCCCCTTCGGTACTGCAGCCGCGGAATATTCCGATGACGAGGAAAGCAAGGCCATGAACGGGATCATGATCGAACCGAACAACAACTCTTCGCGTTGGGATATCAGTGCTTTGGAACAACAAACCTTCTTCGTACTGGATAAAATGCAGCCCGGGGAAATCAGCGACCCACAATTGATCGTGATGCAGGACGGCACCAAGGCGTACCGGAGCGTACAGCTCATCCTGCGCTCCGATCCCCATCGCGCCAACCTGAAGGACGACTATCGATTGATCCAACAGGCCACCGAAGGCAAGCTGCGATCCGAAGCCATTGACAAGTGGGTCCATGATCATCTGGAGGGGACCTATGTGCGCCTTGCCGATGGCTATGCGGATTGCCCGTTCCAACATACCTGGTACCGAGTGGCCGCGAGCGAGTGATAGTGACTAATTGAACCCGATACCCGAACCACATGTCCATACCGAGCAATGATGTGAAGGCCGTAGACCAGTTCGGCGAACAATACAGGAAACTGCGCAGCGAGGTGGGCAAGGTCATCATCGGGCAGGACCAGGTGGTGGAGAACGTGTTGCTGGGGATTTTCAGCCGTGGGCATTGCCTGCTCGTTGGGGTGCCCGGACTGGCGAAGACCTTGCTCGTGAGCACCGTATCACAAGCCTTGGGGCTGAGCTTCAACCGCATCCAGTTCACCCCGGACCTGATGCCCAGTGACATCATCGGTTCCGAGATCTTGGACAAGGACAGGAATTTCCGCTTCGTTCCAGGTCCGGTATTCGCGAACATCATCCTGGCCGATGAGATCAACCGCACGCCTCCCAAGACGCAGGCTGCGCTCCTCGAAGCGATGCAGGAGAAGTCCATCACCACCGCGGGCGAAACACATCGGTTGCCCGACCCGTTCTTCGTGCTGGCCACGCAGAACCCCATTGAGCAGGAGGGAACCTACCCCCTGCCTGAAGCGCAGTTGGACCGTTTCATGTTCAACATCTGGGTGGATTACCCGGTCTACGAGGAGGAACTCGCTGTGGTGAAAGCGACCACCGGTGAGATCCAGGCCAAGGTGGAGCCGGTATTGAGTGCGGAGGAGATCCTGCATTATCAGGGGTTGGTCCGGCGGATCCCGGTACCGGACAATGTCATGGAGTACGCGGTGAAACTGGCTGTCCGTACCCGGCCTGGAACACCGAGTGCGCCGGCCATCATCAACGATCACGTGAGCTGGGGTGCTGGGCCCCGGGCGTCACAGTACCTCGTGGTGGGTGCCAAATGCCACGCGCTGGCACACGGACGTTTCTCCCCGGATATCGCCGACGTGCAGGCCATCGCACTCCCCGTGCTGCGCCACCGCCTGGTCCGCAACTACAAGGCGGAAGCGGAGGGCGTGACCGTCGATCGTATCGTGGGTTCGATCCTCTGATCGATAAACGTCCCGCGCATCCAAGGACCGAATATTCAGTGCGCTTCCGGTGGGAGCCCGACGGTCTTTTCGTAACTTTCGCAGGCCGTCCATCAATCGTGTCGGCATCCTTCATGGCTCATTTATTACTCCGCTCCATTCCTGTTCTTGCGTTAGGTCTGAGCATTTCCGTACAAGCCCAATTACCCATCGTGGACATCTCCGCTGTGACGACGATCAACGACCAGGTGGAGATCCGTGTACGGCCCGATGCCGCCTTCGATGGGTTCTTCTCCTCGCTGGTATTCACCCTGCGGTGGAACAATGCGGATGGAGCGAACCTGGGGAATATCCAACAGGATATATCAGTGATCCCGTACATATCCGTTTCAAAATCGGGGGCGGAGCAGGTTTCGGGTCCCTATCGTTACCAGGTATTCGCTGGCTTCGGAAGTCAACCCATGTCAGATGTTGGTGCAAGCTGGGTGCCGAACGAGGAGGTCGTCATCTGCCGCGTGAACATCCTGAACGGGTCCAGTGTGTTCGTGCTTTCCGATGATGCGCATACCACCTCCTTGAACGGGGACTATTATGTGTCCCTGAA
>JAHEFL010000037.1 GCA_024640205.1 Flavobacteriales bacterium
TTGACGAGATCGGCGCTGGCGTGCTTGACCACGTTATGTAGCGCCTCTTTAAGAACAAGGAAAATATTGCGTCTCGCGTCGGGTGTCATCTCCTGATCCGGCCACTTATCCGCAACCTTCAGATCCAATGTGATGCGATCATTAGGCAAGTATTGGCGTGCGTACTCACCGCAATGAGCTGCCAGGTCGCTCACACTACAAGAATCACTGTTCAAGGTCCATAGGATCTGTCTCATATTGCTCATGAGTTCACCAGCTTGTTCCGCAAGCTGCATGAATTCATGCGTGGCATTACCGTTAGTTCCCATCCGCAAAGCCATCTCGCACTTCAGTTTCAAGGCACTTATTCCGGCACCCAGATCGTCGTGCATGTCCCTTGCCAGCTGCTCCCGGATATGGTATTCCGAGATCGTTATTTCCTGTTGCGACCGGAGGTGTTCCAATTCGGCCAGTCGTTGCATGCCACGTACCCTGCTGCGATAGATAAGAATGGCTCCGATGAGGCCGAGGATCCCAAGAATGCTCCCATAGAGCAACAGTTTCCTACTGTGCCGGACCCGTTCGAGGGCATCCACATATTGTTGACGCCGGAATTTCTCAGTGACCAGTTTCTCATTGGTTTCATAGAGGTCCTTCAAGGCAGCCACGGCGGAACGTTCATTCCGCGCATTGATGGAACTGTCCAATGCATACCAACCCATCATTGTGCGCAATGCCATGTTGTCCTGTCCCAGGCGGGCATAGATCTGACTGGCCTTCTTCAAGAACCCTTGCTTCGAAGTGATGCTGATCCCCGGTACTTCGTCGAGCATCGCGAATCCAGCTTTTAGGTTGAACAAGGCACTATCCCGGGAGTCCAGATCAAGCCAAGCACACGCCAGGTCCGAGCGATCCAAGAGTGCTACATCCGGGTCGTTGCCCGCCATTCCCAAGGAGCGGTGCAGGAGCTGGATCGCTGTTCGCGGTCGTCCCCGGGCCAATTCAAGGCCGCCGAGAGCCCAATCAGCAACCGCCACTCCGCGTCGAATTCCCTTTTTATGTGCAAGTTCTCTGGAGCGCAGCAGGTGTTCTTCTGCTTCGTCATGTTCGCCCACCCGGGTTAGGCATTGACCCAGATTGCCATGGATCTGGTGGAGTTCGGAAAGCGGATACCGTATCTCTGATTCCATCGGGAACCATTGCAGGGCATTCCTCAGGTAAGGGATCGCATCCCGATCATTCTGCACATTCTCATAGACCAGTCCGATCAAATTGTACTCATTGGCGATAAGTAGGCTGTCCGATAGTTTTCTTGCGATATCCAGAGCGTTCAAGGCATTGGACATGGCTTCATCGAACAGTCCTTCATAGTAGAGCTGCTCGGCGCGATAGCTCAGGAGATAATACAGGACCTCCGGGTCGCCATCCAGCCCAACTGCTTCCAACGCCCGATCGATAAAATGGAGACCGCTATCCGGAGCAATGCCTTCCAGTTCCGGGATCAGTTCCTCCAATACGCGCACATCCTCTCTGGTCGAGATCTGCGCGGATAAGAGCCCGGGCATCAGCAAAATGGATATTCCGTGGACCAGGACTTGGACCTTTCCGATACGAAGGTGCATGGGAAGCATCCTGGATGAATTGACCTGGAGCGGACCGTATGTCGACCAAAGTACATCTGAAAATGAACCGAACGCAACTGGGACGGGTCAATTATCGTCAGATCAGCCCTGGTGAGGATGCGTTTTACCGGAAGGCTCCGTATTCCTCAGCCAAGTTGGTCTGCGCTCGTCGCTCCTTATTCCGGTGGTACGAACCGGGGGAGAGTCCTGTCGATCGTCATTTGGCAGGATCACAGGGTGGTCGATCTTAGTGGAAAACCGAACGCCATGTACCAGCTATTATCAATGTCGTTTCTAGTGTATTTCCTGATGATCCCGAACTTGTTGAAGGCCACTCCAAGCCTATCGGATGCCGGTAATGACGCCTTGGTGGCCGTTCATGTGGATGGTCTAACAGATCCCATGGTCGCACGCTTAGGCAAACATGTGGCCGGGCAGGCCAATATCTCCATCGAATACACGTGCACCTGGTCAGGTATCATGGTGATACGGTTCACGGATATCACCGCTGGTGACCGTGCGGACGTCATCACTTATGCGCGCAGGATACTGGCTGAAGCGGGGATCGAGAGAGGGGTGGAATTCCTCCATGTCCACACTTCGAGCGGCGGTAACACCGGGAAGTGTTGAGGTGTCACTGTTTCATCAACCGGGTCGAAACGGTACCGGCCTCGGCTATGACGCGGACGATGTAAAGGCCATCGGCTTCACCTTCCAGATCTAATTGTATCCTGTCGTCACCATGCAGTTCCAGGTTACTCTCCTGCACGACGCGTCCACTGGCATCCGAGATATGGATCATTGAACGACCGGTAAGCCCGGTCATCTGCAGGGTGTAGGTGCCTGTTCCAGGGTTCGGATAAGCAATTACGCGGGATTCATTGGAAGGCTCCTCCATTCCGACGAAGTCGCCGATCACGAAGGCCCAGTTGATCGATCGACCGAATTCGGACTGAAAGGTCTTGAGGACAGTATTGGTCAATCGGCGCAAACGGAAATATCCCGATCCCTGTTGCGTGTCCGCCCAATAGGAAAGCCCGTCATTACCTGTATCCATGATCTCCAGCGTGTAGCAACCCGCCGCCAGGTCCGTGGTATCCCTGTACACCGTGTTCGCTGTGTGCACGTTGCGCTGGAACTTGATGTTCCCATACACGTCCCTGATGGTGACCGTGTTCTCAAGCGGTCGGTTGTTGGTACGGTAGTCCAGGATGATATTGTCGGTATACACTACGGGTAGTTCGAAACCGGCCGTGTAGCCATCGTTCGCAATGTGTTGGTCCGTTCCGCCGTTCGGCGCACTGGTGGAGACCTGGAACAGGTTGTCGTCATCCCCGTCCCAGAACGAGCCATCATCGATGGGAAGCACGACCTCTGCGATCTCCATGTGCTTCAATATACCTGACCATGTGTGGGTGAGCATCGTGCCACCACTGACGGAATAGTTGAAAGTCACGCTCGTGAGGTCCTGGCCACCCGCGTTCCGAAGCACAACCACCGGATCGTAACATATCGGATTATCACGCCGGAAATAGTCCGCCGCACTCGGCCGCTTGACCTCCAGGATCTCCGCATCCAACTCGAAGGAAGGTGGACCGTATTCAAAAAGGTCCATGTTCACGACATAGTTCCCTGAGCCCATACCCAGGTTATTCGCCGGAACCGGTGTGATGGCGTAGTCCAGTGTCACGCTGTTCCCGGTCACATGGGAGGTGAGTTCCACGACATGGTCCTTCACAAGATCACCCGGGCACCAACCTTCACGTGATCCAAGCCAGGTCCCACCCTGTGGATATACGGGATTCAACGCGCACTCATTGGTCTGCCATATGTGCCATTCATCCGCCAGCGTTCCATTGGCGATCAGGGTGTGTGTATTGTCCTTCCATTCACAGCAATGCGGGTAATTCCCTGAATTGCTGGCATGGCCGTGCCCCGTGAAGCGCGTACCGAGCGACCATTGCGCCGCGCTCGGATGAAGGTCCAGGGTAACCGCTGCCAATTGACTGTCATCGCTGAGGGAAGCATAGGAATAGCTGCGTTGCGGCCCCCAGGGACGTTGCATGTTGACCAATGAGCGTGGTGGCGTCCCTTCGATCATTTCGAAGGTCACATCGATGAGTTCCTGCTGATTGCCGGCACTGAAGTCAACACTGTCGTGCAGAAGCCATTGGTAATCCGTTACATCATAGGTCCATCGGAACCCATTATTCCCGAGGCTCAATCCGATCCCGTATGGTGTGATGAACCGGCCGATCTCATAGCGATCGATCACCTCGAACGGTACACCGAAATACTCCAATGTGTCGTTCTCCGTGACCACCCCGGCTACTTCCATGGAATCCACCGCGGAGCCATCAGGGGCATAGGTGTATTGCATGCCGGCCATCCATCCGAAAACCGTATCCACCGAGGCTACGGCATTGCCTTGTACCTCGAAGAATTGTTGAGCGATGCCAGGCCGTACGGTGGGAATTCCGATCACACCCGTCACCTCTTCAGTGACATACTGTCCTGCCCCGAAGGTCAGGTCCGGACGCACCGTGATACCTGTGGAGCTAGCTCCAAGATCCGAGGCCGGATACCGGTGCCGTTGCACCGTGCCCATCAATATGCCACCTGTGGCCGGGTCAGCGTCATTGATCACGGCAAATTCGTCCAGGTCCTCATCAAAATGAAAGGAGTACAGGAGGGCACCAGAGAAGGGGTGGGTGCCATCCACCTTGCGATCGACCCATTCCTGGATCGTCGCTGCATCCAAGGTCGCGGCGAACACATTGAACTCGTCCACCATCCCGGGGTAGGGGTAAGCTCCGGTCGTGCCGGAACCGATCCGAAAGCTGGTGATACCGGTCATCGGCCTGGTCATTCCCGTACCACTGTGCCAAAGCACGCCGTTCAAGTATATCCGCATGATGCCGGTGCTGGAATTCTTCACGAAGGCCCAATGATTCCATTGTTCCTCCAATTCGTTCGGTAGTGCATCCTTGTCGATCCGGTCGTAACCGGTCCCATCGTTCCCGGCATCCCAGTACACCCGACTGTTGGACCAGGGAAGGTGTACGTTCAGGATCCGCAGGTCCTGTGCATCACGGGCTTCCAGGATCGAGGTGTTCAGGGGCAGGGAAGCATCGCCCTTCACCTTGAAGGTAATGGTGATCTCATCCCCCAAGGTGTTGAAGGCTTGAGGGTCGACCGCTACGTAACCGTTCATCAAACCAAGAAAACCATCCTTTGCAGTATCCTGGATCGCACTGCCTTCGGCTGAACTCGTTGCCGTTACGCCGGCTCCCATGGCTCCCATGTCCGTTTCGGAACTGATATCCAACAACAGGTTCGAAGTGCCATCCCAAACGAGATCGGTGTTCAGTTGAAGCACGTGTTCACCAGGGATGATGCCCATCCCATCGGGAACCATATCGTAAACCAGTTGTAGGTCGAGTTCATCGAATGAGACGATCGCACTGGCATTGGTCAATTTCATGCGCACCGTAAGACGCTGTACCGGTCCATTTCCAGCGTTATCCGTAGTGAACCGGATCTGCTGGATGGGACCCGCGACCAGACCGCTGGCCATCAGTTCGTCGGCGGTGAAGAGATACTGCGAACGCGAAACTCCGGACGCGGTGGAAAGCATGCCCGTGTCCGTGGCATCACCTATCCCCAGCGTGTACAGGTCCTCACTCACCGTACTTGTGACCACGCTGCCGGAAAGCAATGCCTGTTGAACATCGATCAACGGCTGTTCGACAAGCTCCAGCGAAGTTGGAGCATCCGTTCCCACAAGGAACCAAGGGTGTGTAAGGGCGTTGCTGTCCAACACGCCCGTGTGGTCGTATACGTAGCTATAGGTAAGGTAATCCCATTCACCGCAGGCGAACTGGTCCTGCGTGGTCAGGGGCGAGCATTTGAGGGTATGATGCATGAGCACCTTGCGATAGGTCTGCTGATCATCCGGGAAACTCCACCAGCCCCGCCGGGTGGTGATGGAATCAAAACTCAGGGTCTGGATCCGTATCGTATCCTCCTGTGCATCCACCGAGGGTGCGAGCAACAACAGGATGGACAGGAGAAAGAAGGAATGCTTGATCATCATCGCAGGGGAATAGGGGTCCGGGCGCTCAAGGTAGCTTTCATCGTCCGAAGGAGCGGTGGCATTTCCCGGTCGCTCATGGGATCCTGGCCCATGGTGCATCGATCTCCCGATACCTTAGCGCGCCCTTTACTGCCTGTGGAACCAACGGAAAGATGATCGCACACCGCATATCCTACGGAGAAACGAAACGCATGAGTTCGTTGGTCGTCGATCACTTGAGCGGAAAGAAGGAGCTTGACGAACTGAGGGTGTGGACGCCGGACCTTGATGGCTGTCGCGCGGCGGCGGCGCAGCGATCCCTGGACCCCACCAATAGAAGGATCTTGTGTGAAGTTGTGGAAGGGCAATATGCCGGGCTCGAGCTTGGCGATGCGGTCGCCGAGAATATGAAGTGCTTGCGGTCGGATAGGTCGCTGACCGTGACCACCGGTCATCAACTATGCATTCTTACAGGTCCGCTTTATGTGCCTTTCAAGATCCTCAATGTGATCCGGCTAGCCCGCCAACTTTCGCAGGACCTGGATCGACCCGTGGTCCCGATCTTCTGGATGGCATCGGAAGACCATGACAGACCGGAGATCGATCATGCCTGGCTGGGTGGCACGCGTGTTCATTGGGAGGGATCGGATAGTGGTCCTGTAGGTCGTATGAAGCTGACGGGCATAGGACCGATGTTGAAGGAAGTGGAAGAGATCCTGGGCGACGGACCGGAGGCACTCAAGCTACGTGATCTGCTGCATGAAAGCTATCGTCCTGACCGGACCCTGGCTGATGCGACAAGGCGGTTGATACATGGACTCTTCGGCCGCTTCGGGGTACTGTGTCTCGACGGTGATGATCCCCGGTTGAAGAGCCTTTTCGCGGAGGTCATGCGCGAGGAGATGATCAACCAGGTAACGTTGCGCAGTGTGACGTACGCTGATGAAAAGCTCAAGAGCTCCTATCCCATACAGGCGCATGCAAGGGAGATCAACCTGTTCCACATGCGTCCAGGGCACCGTAGCCGGATCGTGTTGGATGGAGAGCGCTACCAGGTTTTGGATGGTCCTTCGTTCACCATGGATGAAGTGATCAAGGAACTCGCGGGTCATCCGGAGAACTTTTCGCCTAATGTGTTGCTCAGGCCATTGTATCAAGAGGTGCTGTTGCCCAATGTGGCGTACATCGGTGGAGGTGGTGAATTGGCATACTGGCTTCAATTGAAATGGGCGTTCCAAGCTTTCCGGGTGCCCATGCCGGTCACCATCCTGCGTACAGGCGCCGCTTTCATCAGCGTCAAGCACATGGGCCAATGGAAGTCCATGCGGGCCACCGTGGCTGATATTTTCGAGGACACGGAACAACTAATAAGTCGGATGGCGGAAGCTCATTCATCCTTCCCCACGGATGTGGAGCGGGAGAAGGGTCTGCTTGAGGGGATCTATACGGGCTTATTGAAGCGGGTAACGGCAGTGGATGCGTCGTTGAAAGGCGCGGTGGAGGCCAAAAGGGTGCGGGCCATGAAAGGGATGGACCGGATCGGGAGGGGATTGGTCCGCTCTGCCAAACGGGAGCAGCAGGTGTTAATGGACCGCATCGAACGGATCCAGGCTGCCGTTCTTCCTGATGGGAAGCTTCAGGAGCGGAAGGAGAACATCCTGCCGTTGATCGCAGCGCGTGGGGTGGGGTTGCTGGATGAGCTATTGGATATCCTGGATCCGCTGGATCCCCGTTTTACTCTGATCGAGGAATAGCGGTATGATGAAGCCTACGACCCAGTCTCAACGGACGAATCGCACACTCTCACTTCGGAGTCCGTCGCTCAGCCGGAAGAGATATACTCCGTTCGGAAGGTCCATTCCGTTCAATATGGTTCTTCCCTCGTCGATGGTACGACCATCAGCCACCAGTCTTCCGGTCATATCGCGCAGTTCGTAGTCCGACCCGACCGGGAATCCATGCCACGCGGTGATCGTGCCCGCGTCGCTGTGCACGACCAGGACCGAGCCGCCGCCCATTACAACGCTTACCACAGGTGACAGCGTGGAACTGCCATCCAGATCCGTTTGACGTAGACGGTAGTAATTCACTCCGCGCAGCGGTGTTGGATCCACGTCCGTGTACTGGACGACATGCTGGGTGGTCCCGCTTCCAGGTACCTGCAGGATGCCATCGAAATCTGAGGCATCGGGGCTTCGTTCGACCGTGAAGAAGGCATTATCGCGCTCACTGGCCGTGGTCCATTCCAGTCTGACGCGCTCGCCTTCAGGTCGGGCACTGAATTGGATCAATTCGATCGGCAAGGGGTTCATCCCGTTCGAGGAGGCCAGGGTCCATGGACTGAATAAATTCTGTTGGGCAGCGGTGACAATGGTCCCGGCCGCCATGGTGCCCGTGGTCCCCCCGTTGCCTCGATCGAGCCAAAGCGTGCCGTTCCAACGCGCAACGCGCAAACCCGGTAGATCGTCCACCCCACAGCTCTCAGGGGTATCCCAGGTAAGTGATACCACGGCATCGGCCGTACCTGCACTACGGTCGATCATCCAGTATTCACAGTCGCTGATATGATGTAGTGCAGGCTCCTTGATGTCATTGAACGTAGTGCGAGGGCTGGCTGCGAAATACTCCGCAATGAAGGCGTCCGTACCCAAGCCAGTGTAGGCGCTCAGGCCACATGGTCTGAGGGACATGCCTTTGCCGACCGGGAAGGTGAAGGCGGTGATGCCGACTTTCTGCATCGGACCGTGCACGAAACTTGCATCACTGGAGTTGATGGTGGAACCGGTTCCGCGGATGGTCAAAAGGTCTGCAGCATTGGTGAACAAGCGACCGGCATCCAGTTCAAGGATATTGCGCACAGCGATGGGGTCCGAGAGGTATAGATCCCCTCCGGTCTTGTTCAGTCCAAGGTTGAAGAAGACCTCCTCAAATCCGAGCGTGGTGATGAATTGGTCCACGACTCCATTGAACACCACTGTGCTATTGGTCTCAAGCAAGGCAGGTTCCCCGGACAAATTCGAATAGTTTCCACCCACGCGCAACGTACCGCCATCGACCCCAAAGCCTTGAAGGTCGAGGATCCCGCCCGGTTCAATGGTCACATCGCCCGATACATTGACCTGGGCCGTCAAGGGTTCCGCGTAGAGCGCGGCCTGGTTCGCGACCGCGCTCCTCACGTTCAAGCTGCTTGAATTGAGGGTGCTGCCCGGGTACATCAGCGTGTACAGAACACTGGCCCCTGCGGTCCGATCGATCGTGAAAGCCCCCCCGATGTCGAGTGTACTCCCCGGGTCCAGGAACAGCGTTCGACCAACGGAATTGCTGGTCAGCAGGAGGGAAGAACAGACACCTGTGCCTGCGGGAACCAGTCCTGTCGACAGCCCGACGACACAGTTGCGGGTGGCGGTATGGTCGATCAGAACATCGGTCACGGCCGTTGGGATCCGTGCGTCATCCCAGTTCTTGCAATCGAACCAATCCGTGCTTACCGCCCCGCGCCAAAGACCGGGTGTGAAGCCTCCGGCAATGATGGGTAGTATGGGTGCCGATATCCAGATGTACCCGAGGGCGTTGTAATCATTACAGTTCGCATAGGCGGTCCAGTTGGAGGTATTCTCCACCCGGATGATCCAGTCCCGTTGCGTGGCTGCAGTGATGGGCCCTACATACTTATTGTAATCGGTCGCAAGTACAGGGGACATGCTGAAACACTCGATCCCTGGCGGAAGATCGCTCCGGGTATTACCACCGGACGCCGTCGTACAGGTCGCCGACCAAGGGAACGCAGGGTTCGTACTGAACCCGAAAAGGATCGAGCCGCTGAAGGATGCGTCGTGCGAGAACACATTGCCAGGTGCCGTTCCACTGTTCCATGCGCCTCCTTGCATGAAGAAGAGCTGGTCACCCCCGGAGTTCAACTGGATCGTGGTGGTGAAGGTGGCACAAACAGGGCTGTTCAAGCTGCTGCATGTCCAGTTGGCATCAGGTGCAACGGAGAGGACGTTCCCCGCTCCGGAGGAATTGG
>JAHEFL010000038.1 GCA_024640205.1 Flavobacteriales bacterium
GCATCGCCCATGCAGCCCTGCATCAGGATGATCTGGCCATGAAGGACCTGCGTGCAGCGATCAAGCTCGATGAGACCATGCCGCAGACCCATGCACACCTGGCCATCGTTCTGATCCGTAACCAACTTAAAGAGGATGCCTGCGCATCACTTGAAAAGGCCTTTGCGCTGGGCGATCATTCCGTGGAAGAATTGATATTGGTGCATTGTTCTGAGTGAGTGTTCCGACCAGGACACCCGGATGACCACCGGGAACGAAGGGGCTGCCTATGGGTCGCCCCTTTGTTAGTGGTACCGTTCCCCGACCACGATCCCGCTACATTTGCCGCCCCGTAACGGCCATTCGTAAGGTCCATCGGGCTCAATAATGAAGATCAATGTGACCCTTCCCGACGGTAATGTTCGGGAATATGAAGAAGGAGCTACCGCTATGGAAGTGGCGCGAAGCATCAGCGAAGGCCTGGCGCGGAACGTACTTGCTGCCAAGGTGAATGATGAGGTGCGGGACGCTGACCGGCCGCTACCGGGAGATTGCACGCTCTCCTTATTGACGTGGTCCGATCCGGAAGGAAAGAACACCTTCTGGCATAGTAGTGCCCACCTGTTGGCAGAGGCGTTGGAGGCGTTATACCCGGGGATCAAGTTCGGTATCGGGCCTCCCATTTCAAATGGGTTCTATTACGATGTGGATCTGGGTGACAAGGTGCTCACGGACGCGGACTTCGCAGCCATCGAGGCCAAGATGAAAGAATTGGCTTTGCGGAAAAGCGTGTTCCAGCGGAGGGAGGTCCCGAAACAGGAAGCCGTAGCCTATTACAGGGAGAAAGGCGACGAATACAAACTCGAACTTCTGGAGGGCCTGAGGGACGGTGAGATCACCTTTTACACGCAAGGCGACTTCACCGATCTATGCCGGGGTCCGCATATTCCCAATACCTCCTTCATCAAGGCCATCAAAGTAATGAGCTTGGCCGGGGCCTATTGGCGCGGTGATGAAAAGAGGAAGCAGTTGACCCGATTGTATGGGGTCACGTTCCCCAAGCAAAAGGAATTGGAAGAGCATCTCGCCATGCTGGAGGAGGCCAAGAAGCGCGATCATCGAAAGCTGGGCAGGGAATTGGAACTCTTCACCTTCAGCGAAAAAGTGGGTCAAGGACTACCGCTCTGGTTGCCCAAAGGTGCTGCCCTGCGGGAACGGTTGGTGAACTTCATGAAGACCGCACAGGAAAAGAGCGGTTATGAGCAGGTCTCCACCCCCCATATAGCGCATAAAGACCTTTACGTGACCAGCGGACATTACGAGAAATATGGAAAAGACAGTTTCCAGGCGATAAAGACACCGCATGAGGGCGAGGAATTCTTCCTGAAGCCCATGAATTGCCCCCATCATTGTGAGATCTACAAGAGCCGGCCTCGCAGCTACAAGGAACTGCCCATCCGCTTGGCGGAATTCGGTACCGTGTACCGCTATGAACAAAGCGGTGAGTTGCACGGTCTCACCAGGGTACGTGGTTTCACCCAGGACGATGCCCACCTCTTCTGCAGGCCTGATCAAGTAAAAGATGAATTCAAAAAAGTAATTGACCTGGTACTCAAAGTACTAAAGGCGCTAGATCTGAACGACTTTACGGCTCAGGTCAGCTTGCGGGACAAGGATGATCATTCGAAGTACATAGGTAGCGAGGAGAACTGGGCCAAGGCCGAATCGGACATTCAGGAGGCCGTCGGGGAAACGGATATGAAGTATGTCGTGGAATACGGTGAGGCGGCGTTCTATGGACCGAAATTGGACTTCATGGTGAATGATGCCTTGGGAAGGCAATGGCAACTGGGTACCATTCAGGTGGACTACAACCTGCCCGAGCGATTCGAACTGGAATTCGTCGGGAGTGATAACCAAAAACACCGCCCGGTCATGATACACCGGGCTCCTTTTGGTTCCCTCGAACGCTTCCTAGCGGTCGTGATCGAGCATACGGCGGGTCGTTTCCCATTATGGCTCGCTCCGGAGCAAGCGATCGTGCTTCCGATCAGCGACAAATTCGTGGAGAATGCCCGCGATATGGTCCGTATCCTGAAAGATTCCGATATTCGCGCCTCCGTTGACGAAAGGAACGAGAAAATAGGCAGGAAGATCCGCGATGCGGAGCTTGCCAAAAGTCCGTTCATGCTCATTATCGGGGAAAAAGAAGCCGCTGAAGGGACTTTATCCATCCGGGAACATGGCCAGGGAGACTTGGGCACCATGGCCCCGGACCGCTTTGCCACCATGGTGAACGAACGGATCGAAGCCCAACTCAGCGGTGATCGGTGAACAACGAACAGGAACGAAAAAGAACTAAGTGGCAGGACCTTTCTTCAAGCGACCCGGTGGATCGAGACCTGGTGGACGTCGCCCTTATAGGGGACGGGTGATCAAAGAGGATCCGCATCGGATCAACGATCGGATCACAGGGGTGAATGAGGTACGCTTGGTGGGAGACAACTTGGAGCAAGGGGTCTACCCCCTCCGGGAAGCCCAGCGAATGGCAGAGGACATGGGACTCGATCTGGTGGAGATCAGTGGTTCAGCCGATCCTCCTGTTTGCCGGATCATTGAATACAAGAAGTTCCTTTACGACCTGAAGAAGAAGCAGAAGGAGATCAAGGCGAAACAGGCCACGGTGGAGATGAAGGAGATCCGCTTCGGCCCCAACACCGACGAACACGACCAGAATTTCAAATTGAAGCATGCACGGAAGTTCCTGGAGGATGGTCACAAGGTGAAAGCCTTCGTATTCTTCCGAGGAAGGACCATCGTATTCAAGGAGCGGGGCGAGATCCTACTTTTGAAGTTCGCCCAAGAATTGGAGGATATCGCGATCGTGGAGCAAATGCCGAAGTTGGAAGGAAAACGGATGATCATGTACCTGATCCCAAAAAAGAAGAAGTAATCCCGATGAACGCCGGCCAGGCGTCAAGACAATTTCAATAGGAACACGACCAACACGACCACAGGCCATGCCTAAGATGAAGACCAAGTCCGGTGCTAAAAAGCGGTTCAAGCTGACCGGTACAGGCAAGATCAAACGCAAACATGCGTACAAGAGCCACATCCTGACCAAGAAGGAGACCAAAAGGAAGCACAACCTTACGAAAATGACGTTGGTGCATCCGGCTGATGAGAAGAACATCCTCTCACTCCTCAAATAGGGACCCGATCGCACCCGGGTGTGAATAGGTAGCGTTAACCAGGGCGTGATGCACCAAAGATCCCGTATCAACGGGGCGCACACGACCAAAAACCCAAGGCAAAATGCCACGTAGTACCAATAAAGTAGCCAGCCGCGCACGCCGAAAGAAGGTGTTGGACATGGCCAAGGGCAGCTTCGGCGCCCGGAAGAACGTATTTACCGTAGCCAAGAACAGTGTCGAGAAGGGCTTGTTGCATGCCTACGACGGGAGGAAGTTGAAGAAACGCGATTTCCGCGGTCTCTGGATCCAACGGATCAATGCTGCCGCTCGGACCAATGGGATCAGCTACAGCGTACTGATGTCCCGCCTGAAGAAGGCGAACATCGATCTGGACCGGAAGGCCCTGGCAGAGATCGCCTACTCCGATGCCGCGGCGTTCACGGCCATCGTGAACAAGGTCAAATGAACTGGGATCGGTCCCGGAAATTTGCTGAAAGGGCCTGTGTAGGGCCCTTTCTTAATGGGCATGATCCGACATCGCGATCGCAGAGCGAAGCGCGAGCACGACCTAATTTTAACCGCATGCGAGGATGCCTGCTGTACATTCCATTGCTCTTCGGTCCTTCCTTGCATGGGCAGCCGCCACCAGGATATTATGATCAGGCAGCAGGCTTGACCGGCACAGCCTTATTGGAAGCATTCAACGACATCATATCCGGACATACGGTGCTCCCGAATAACGCGCTATGGGCCGCGTTCGAATTGACGGATTCGAAGGACGACGGAAGCGTATGGGATATGTACTCGGATGATCCGGCCAGCACACCGGCATACACCTATCAATTCGTAACGGATCAGTGTGGCACCTATGACAGTGAAGGCGATTGTTTCAACCGGGAGCACAGCTTCCCCCAAAGTTGGTACGGGAGCCTCACACCCATGAGCACCGATCTTTTCCACCTATACCCTACTGATGCATGGGTGAACCAGCAGCGCGGGAATTGGCCTTATGGAAAGGTGACCTCGCCGGATTGGACAAGCATTAATGGTAGTAAAAGGGGACCATGTGCCTGGCCCGGGTGCACAGGGACCGTTTTCGAACCGATCGACGCGTATAAGGGCGATCTGGCAAGAAGCTATTTCTATATGCTCACTAGGTATCTACCTCAACTCGATCAGTGGACTAGCCCGATGATGGCATCCGGAGAGCTATCGGAATGGGCGGAGTCCCTCCTACTATCTTGGCATACAATTGATCCGGTCAGCCCTAAGGAGATCGAACGGAACAATACCGTATTCGCGCTCCAGCACAACCGGAATCCATATATCGACCAACCGGAATTGGTATACGCTATTTGGGGACCGGAGGCTGGTATTTACGGGACCTCGATCGCCCCCCCCAGGATCTGGGCTCATGGCGATGTGTTGGTCGTAGATCTGGAACGGGAGGTCCCATGGGCTTTCGTGAGGGTAATGGATCTGTCTGGGAGGATGGTAATGGCCGCTGCCCTGACCGAGGAAAGGAGCGAACATGCGTTGAACTTGGCCCCAGGAGCCTACGTTGTGGTGGTTATAACAAGGGATCTCGTGAGCACCACGAGCATCATCCACTAGGCGGGATATTCATCGGCCAGCCTACCAGCTAAGTACCCTGTGGTCCAGGCAGCCTGGAAATTAAACCCACCTGTGATCCCGTCGATATCGAGGACCTCACCAGCGAAGTATAAGCCTGGGATCAATTTGCTTTGAAGTGTCAATGGGTCCACTTCATCCAATGATACTCCGCCTGCAGTGACGAACTCCTCCTTGAAGGTGGTTTTTCCGACCACGTCATAGCGATCATTAGTCAAGCGATCGATCAACCGGTTCCGTTCCTTTTTGGGGACCCTACCCCAAGATGTGGTGGGATCGATCCCGGCCGATACCAAATGATAATTCCACGCTCTTTTTGGTATCGGGAACGAACTGATGTTCCGGGCTTGCTTCGAGCGTATGATTCCATCCGCCTCACGAAAAGTATCCCTGATCTGTTCTTCGTTCATACCGTCGACCCAATTCACCTGGATCGTGAACCGATAGTTCTTTTCATGGGTCCAACGCGCTCCGAAGGCACTGAGACGCAGGATGGCCGGACCACTCATTCCCCAATGCGTGATCAATAAAGGCCCTGTGCTTTCAAGGTCAGTGCTGATCAACCGAATGCGTGCTGATGGAATCACGACCCCCATGAGCTCGTGTAACGCTGCGTTTGGAATGTTGAACGTGAACAGTGACGGGACAGGCCGGATGATGCTATGGCCCAACGCGCTAACTCGATCGTATCCACGTGGGTCCGGATGACCGCCTGTTGTGATGATCACTTTATCGGCCGGATATTCACGGCCCGTGTCCAAGTTCAATGCAAATCCGCCATTTGCAAGTGGTTTGATGAACTTGACACCGCTGCTCAAAAGCACTCTGACACCAAGTTTATCAGCTCGTTCCTGAAGTGCCTGGATGACCGTTCCGGAATCATCCGTTACCGGGAACATTCGTCCATCCTCCTCGGTCTTCAACTGCACCCCCATGTCGGCGAAGCGATCCACAGTATCCCGGGTCGAGAACGCTTTGAATGACCGGCGCAGGAACCGCTCACCGCGAGGATAATTGGCCGACAATGTTCTGCTATCGAAACACGCGTGACAGACATTGCATCGGCCGCCGCCGCTGACACGGACCTTGGAAAGGACCTTGTTGCTCTTCTCGAGGATCGTGACCTGTGCCCTGGGCCAATGTTCTTTGACACTGATCGCTGCGAAATACCCCGCGGCACCAGCACCTGCGATGGCTACGCGCATGACGTTCCTATGCTCCCGAGATTCATGAATATGGGGCCCTGGCATATGCTTGTTCGATCCCAAGCTCCGATCACCGTGGCGAAAGTTACCTGGTGGCATGAATGCGCGATCCATTCTGACCGGCACAGCAATGGTCGGATACATTCTCAAATGAATCGGAGCGTCCCTTCCGATACCCTTGGAAGGGATGTTCCAAATTCATCGGAGACCTTGTGCAGTAAGGCTTCCAGCATTACGGCACGCCATTGGATAAGCAAGGAGGACCAATTCCTGGAACCATGAAAAAGATCATGCTTACCGCGACTTTCATCGTCGCACTATTCTCTGGTTACGCACAATTCCAGATCAACCCGCAGTTGGGCGTCAATTATCAGCGCCTCACCTCTCCCAGCGAGAATACCGATTATAAAGCGGCCATGGGTTGGATGGTCGGCGTGGACCTTCGCTTCGGTGATAGGGTTTACATCCAGCCTGGCGCATTCCTCGGACGTGGTGCAACCGTGATCCAACAAAACTTCAATGATACGTTGACCATCGAGGATGACCTGGTTCGGACCAGCCTGAAACTCCGCACCCTGGTGGGATACCGTATCATCGATAGCTATCAATTCGACCTTCGCTTTGCCATGGGGCCTAGCTATGATGTATTAATGAGCGTTGACGACCGCCGGGGTAACATCAGTTGGGACAAAGCTGATTTCACCAAAGGGTCCTGGAATATCGATGCGGCTCTTGGTTTCGACATGGGCCTGGTCACCGTGGAACCAAGTGTGAGCTTCGGCCTCAGTAAGGTCTTCAATGAGGACATCGCCGTTCAAGAGATCAGTTCCAAGTACCTGACCTACGGATTGACCATTGGCTTCAATATCGGCAACGACGATTAACACACCCGCACCCTTTCCTATTGAAAAGGCCTGCAACATTGCGGGCCTTTTCAATATCGCTTTGGACCTGTGGGAAATCAGGTACTGCGTTGCAAAACACCGGAGGTTTTCCTCCTTTCCTCCGGCTGGAACAATTCCCTACCCAGCGCATCATCCATAAAGGTCTTCAACAACTCCATTTCGTTACGCGACCTCCGTTTGCCCTCCTCCGATAGAAAATAGAGGAATAGACCACAAGCCAGGGAGGCCATGAGCAAATAACTCCCCCAGGTCCCTAAACCATTTGCCCCTTGGAAGAACAAGAGAATGAACGCGATAACGCCCATTCCAACACAGAGCTTTAGAATGGTCCTGAAGAATCGCCAGATCGGATACGAAGGCCCCATGAACGCGTAAAGTTCCGACCCACCCTCCTTCCTGGCTCTTACCTCCATCACCAATTGAGGGGTCCAGATCCGCGACGTGTTCGAAGGAAATCGGAGTACCAGCTTCTCTCTCACCTTCCTCAATCTCAGATCCGCCGGGTTATTCGCTTTGATCTGCGCCCCTATTAAAGACTCAATGGTCTCCCGGTCCTCCCGAATACGAAATCTGAATCTTGGATGGAATGGTGCATAGGCCATGGCAGTTGAAAGATACGCGAATGTCCGGGCGGTACTAATAGCACACTCCTCCCCAGCAGGCCCAAATCCGATGGACCAGAGGCAACACATGCCATCCGGGCTTCATCAACGCTCCACTGGAAAGCCCGCGCTCTGCCACTCACCGAATCCACCATCGAGGTGCCGCACATCCTTGAATCCCTTTCCTTGAAGAAATTCCAATGCCTGACGACTTCGTCCACCAGCCTGACAATACAGAAGTATTGGAGAATTTGGATCCAGTTCATCGAATGCAAATTCATGGTCCGGGCTCATCCAGTCAATGTTTTTGCTGTTGGCGATCCTACCCTGCGCCACTTCACCGGGTGTTCGTACGTCGATCAACTGCACACCTGCTTCCCCCATTGCCTTGCGGAATTCAACCGGCGGAAGATCAAGGCTCCTCTGAGTCGCAACGGTCTGAGCCTGATCGCCCCCGCCCTTATTTGCCTCCACACAGGATGCAGAACCCAGAATAACTGTCAATGCCGCAATTTGGATCATTCGTGCCATATCCCGGTTAAGTTTTTATCGGTCGGGTGCAAAGGTCAGTGGTGACTTAAGCTTTATCAGTGATCAAGGTCACTCGGCGTCAATGTTGATCGCAAAGTTCGATCTTTTGCCTGGCCAGTTTCACCACACCATCGTGCTCCATTCTCTTCAGGATACGGGATATCACCTCCCTTGAGGAATTCAGATCGTTCGCCAAGTCCTGATGCGTCATGTGAAGCACTCGGGACCCTTGTTTATCAACCCGTTCACGCAAAAGTTCCAAGATCCGGACATCCAAACCTTTGAATGCCACGTTATCAATGGTCCTCAACAGCTCTTCAAAACGTCTCTGATAGCTCTTCAGGACAAAATGCTTCCATGATCGGAATTCCGTTGTCCATTCGTCCATGAATCGAACTGGAACCGCCAGTAAGAGCGTTTCTTCTTCAGAAACTGCACGGATACTGCTCCGCTCATGTCCGCTGCAACAGGATAGGCTCAGTGCGCAGGTCTGCCCTGCATTGATGTAGTATAGGAGTAGTTCGTTCCCCTGATCATCCTCTCGGACCAACTTAAGAGAACCCTTGAGGACCAAGGGAATGCTTTTGATGAATGCTCCGATATCCATCCATATGTCGCCGGCACTGAGTTCCACGGGCGTCGATGCCAGCAGTATCGCCTGCCGGGCCTCCTTTTCAAAAATGTCCGGGAATTCCTGCAACAGGAGTTCCTCCATTTGCTGCGTAGCAGTTGGATCCAAGTTCATCGCATGTTCCGTTCCATGATCGTCAGCTTCATTCTTGCCGTGCCGCAATTTACCATCCCAGCTTCCCAACTTGTAAGCATCTGCGTCGACCTGATGGCCAACTTGGAACCCTTGCGCCAGATCCCCGTTCAACGGTTCCCATGATCAATTGGAAACATGCCATGAGCCTGCTTATCCTGTTCCATTGCACAGGAACAGCTGTTCGCGCTCAATCGGACGATAAGATCGCTTACGTTCCGAGCCGGCCGATAGCGCGTACTGCTGATTATCAAGGACTTGGCCTGAAGGATGGAACTGCACCCGGTATCGTGGAATTCCAACTTCCGCAAGGCACGTATCAGGTTGACCTGATCAATTCCCGGGGTAAGGTGAAACACAGTCGTTCGGGTTCCACACTGGAACAGTTGGACCTGGGCTCATTGAAGCCCGGGACTTGGACCCTACGGGCACATACCGGTGAAGGCATGCGCGTCAAACGCTTCGTCGTGATGCAACGCGGTAGAATTGCCTGGTCGGTACCCACCAAGGTGAAGGCGAGATAGGCCTATCGCTTATAGCGAAGACCTTTCTGTTCCAATCGCTGCAAACCTTCGCTGGCGGACAGAAGATCCGGATTCAGCGCCAGCGCTTGCCGATAGTCCAGGAAGGCGCTGTCAAGAACGTTCTCCACTTCATAGGTCAGACCTCTGTTCACATATGCCTGAGCATAGGTGGGGAGGAGCTTGATGGCTTGATCGAACTGCTCCCTGGCCTCTTTCACGCGACCTTCATGCTCGAGACGGATAAAGCCCGTATTGTACCATGGAAGGGGGTCCCTGGGGTCGATATCCTTCATCCTGTCGTAACAAGCAACCGCCATGCTGTCCAAACCGTTCTCTTGCGCATACATTCCTTTACCGTACAAG
>JAHEFL010000400.1 GCA_024640205.1 Flavobacteriales bacterium
TCCGGTCCAGCAGCTCCGACACCCTTCGATGGAGCATTTCCGGGGCATCCCCACTCTCAACGAAATCGGTCAATACCACGACCTTGCGCGTGCCCTGACCCACCACCGCGAGATGATCCAAGGCGATGGCCAGAGACGCCACGTCATTGCTATAAGCATCGTTGATAAGCGTGGAGTTGTGGATCCCTTCCACGACCTCCAGGCGCATGGCCACCGGCGGCAGATGGGACATGCGTTCGATGATCCATTGGGAGGAATAGCCGAGGTGCAACAGCAGTGTTACACAATGCAGGGCATTCTCCACGGACGCGTGATCGGTGAACGGGATCTCGAACGTGAACGATGCCAGGTCATTGATCACCGTGACCTGAGTTCCGTGCGCCGAACGTGCTTCGTGCGCCACGTGCAGCCAACCGTTGTTCTCCCGCGACCATCCGCGCAGCACCACGCGCTGGTCCAGTTGGCTTCGGTCCAAGGCGTCCGTGACCAACGCATGGTCCGCGCAGTACACGAGCACCTGCACCTCGGCAAAGAGCAGTGCCTTCTCCAGGGCCTTCTCCCTGTCGTTGCTGAAATTCTCCCCGTGAGCCGGACCGATATTGGTGAATATGCCGATGGTCGGTTTGATCACCGGACGTAGCCGGGCCATTTCCCCCGGCATGCTGATGCCCGCCTCGAACAGTCCCAAGCCGTGCTCCGAGGTCAAGTTCCAAACGCTGAGCGGAACGCCCACTTGCGAATTCCAGCTTCCCGGGCTACGCACGATGTGCTCTTCACCGCGCAAGAGATGGAAAAGCCACTCCTTCACCACGGTCTTGCCGTTGCTGCCGGTGATACCTATGACCGGCACGTGGAAATGTGAACGATGCCATGCCGCAGATCGCTGAAGAGCATCCAACGTATCCGGTACCCGGATGAAATGAAGGTCCCTCCGCCCCCCGGGAACTACGCCGTCAAACTCCTGGTCCACCACGAAGCACCGGACCCCTTGCTCGATGAGCCGGGGTATATAGCCATGACCATCGTGGCGTTCCCCGCGCAGCGCCACGAAGAGGGTCCCTTCGGCCGGAAAGGAACGACGCGAGTCGATCGCGATGTGCCGGATCAACGGTTCATCTCCGGCACCGGCGAGGGGCGATCCCAGGGCCGCTGCGATACGTGAGAGGGGGTGGCCAAGGAACGTACTCATGTATTGGTGCCCTGTCCTCCGCGTGATCGTAGGGAGGCATCCTTGGCGAACTGGAAGCAGGTCCGGCACAAGGGTTCGTAGCTATCCGTTTCGCCCAATTGGATCAGGTCCTCGTTCCCACTCTTGCGGTGGCTGAAGGTGGCCAACTCACCACAGTGCATGCAGATGGCATGGACCTTCGTCACATACTCCGCTATGGCCATGAGCTTGGGCATGGGTCCGAAGGGTCGGCCCTGGAAATCCATATCCAGCCCGGCTGCGATCACACGCACGCCGGAATTGGCAAGTTGTTCACATACCGATGGGAGACCATCATCAAAGAACTGGGCTTCGTCAATGCCCACCACATCGATCTCCCCGGCGAGCAGGACCAGGTTGCTGCTTCCCGGTACCGCGGTGCTCCTGATGCTGGTGGCATCATGGCTTACCACTTCGCTGGAGGCATAGCGCGTATCCACCTCCGGCTTGAAGATCTCCACGCGTTGCTTGGCGAACTCCGCCCTGCGCAGGCGGCGGATCAACTCCTCGGTCTTCCCGGAGAACATGCTTCCGCAGATCACTTCGACCCAGCCTTTGCGGCGGGATTGGCTGCCTGTATGCTCCAGGAACATCGCTCGGGATACCCTTGAAAGAGCCTGAACGGACGGCGCTTGCAGGGTGCTGCGAAAATAGGGATCTTCGCATTGGACCTATTCAAGGCAACGTGCATCCATGGGCAGCGAAAAGAGCTATCGAACGGTAAGTGAGTTGGTGAGGGCCCTAGCGGAAGCAGAGCAGGGTCTCACGAGCGGAGGGCTTGGCCTGGACGGGTTGGAGCGCGCCTGTGATGATTCCCGCGAGTTGTATGAGCGGCTGGTGGTATTGCGACACAAAGCGAGGGAAGCGCAGATAACCACTCCAAAAGTGGTCCCATCAGCAGCGAAAAAGCCAACTGTTCCTGCGAACATGGTGCAAGCATCAGAGGTAGCAGAACCTTCAACCGAAGGCATCCGTCTGGATACGCGGCCGGTGGATGTTTCTCCGCGCCAGACCTCGTTGATCGAGGCGATCGAGGACAGCGAGAAGACCCCCGCACCAAAAAAGGTGTTGGCAACCACTGCCTCCAAGCCGGCGAAAAGCGGCGCAAAAGATGCGGCCGTGGCCGAAAAACCGAGCAACAAGAAAGGACCGTCCACGGTCGCGGAAAAACTGGAGAAAGCTGCCATCCCCGATCTTGCCAAGGCCATATCGTTGAGCCACAAGTTCTGGTTCGTGGCCGAACTGTTCAATGGCGATCGGATCACCTATGACAAGACGATCGCCTTGTTGAACGGCATGGAGGACAAGGAAGGCGCTTTGGCCCATGTGGAGAAGGAAGTGCTTTCCAAACTGACCAAGCCGGCCGATCCAGAGGCGCTCGCCACGTTCACCGAACTGCTCCAACGCCGCTTTGCATGATGCGCCAGTGCTTCACCCTCGTAGCCGTGCTGCTCGGAATGAGCGCATACACCCAAGATCGCGGGTGGCTGGAAAGCCATGCCAGAGCCTATTTGGATACGTTGACCTCCCCTGCATTCCATGGTCGTGGCTATGTGAACGGTGGTGATGCGATCGCGGCCGATTGGATCGGCGCG
>JAHEFL010000039.1 GCA_024640205.1 Flavobacteriales bacterium
CTTGCGGTCATGGGCGCTGAAGTGATCCTCCACCCGACGTTGACCGGGACCATCGACCGGGAGATCGAACTGAGTATTGCGCGTGCCACAGCAGCCATCAACCAGTGTTATTTCTTCGATGTGAACGGATTGGATACCGGAGGTAGCGGACGGAGTATCGTGTGTGGACCTGACGGTCGGGTACTATACCAAGCGGACAACAATGAGGAGTTCTTCCCCATTGAATTGAATATGGATCGTGTTCGCAGAAGTCGGGAATTGGGCGTTCTGCGGCTTGGACAACCCTTGAAAAGCTTCCGGGAACACATGATCGATTTCACCATTTATCAGAAAGGAGTAAAACATCCTTATCTTGAAAGCCTTGGTCCGTTGATCAAGCCTCGCCGTGTGAAGGAGCTCGGGGAGTTGCAGATCCGGGAGGAAACGCTGTCAGGGAGCGAGCCGAACACAGCCCCTGTGGTCCCCTCTTTCCGTCCACCTATTGAACCCAATTCGATCTAACCCATGGGAAGTACTGCTGCCATTAAGTCCAATAAGAAGCTCAAGAATTTCGTAAGCTGGTTCGAGATCCCGGTTTTCGATATCCACCGTGCAAGCGCATTCTACAATGCCATCTACAGCATGGAGATGGAATTGAACATCAACGGGGATTACGCCATGGCTTTTTTTCCCGCTGCGGGGGGCATCGGAGGTGCGTTGGTATCGGGGCCCGGATGCATCCCGGCCGATACGGGAGCGTTGATCTACCTGAACGCTGGCGACGATCTGGACAACGTGCTTGGGCGCGTTGAGCTTGCTGGCGGCCGTGTGATCATGCAAAAAACCCTCATCTCTGAGCAAGCGGGCTCCTTCGCACTGTTCCTGGACAGCGAAGGGAACAGGATCGCGTTGCATCAAGGTTCAGCGAAAGCTGTGAAAAATACCTCCAGGACCGATGCAGGTAAAGCCGGCGCCAAAAAGCCATCGACCGGGAAGAAGCCACAGTCCCGCAAACGAACCGCAGCAAAGAAGAAATAGATCGAGGCTTGAGAGGCTGCCAGCATGGTCTGATACCACGGAATCCTCGAACGTCACCTTCCACGAACGCAGAGATCATCATGTCCGAACCCACTATCATTCCCCATCGCCAACATTTCAATGCTGCACGCATGCGTTCCTTCACGTGGAACCAGCTGCGATTGGAAGCGGTGGCGTTGGACGAGGGGCGCGGCGACCCGGATCAGGCGCGGTCCCTTCTGGCCGATCTAGTCGTAGTGGAACAATATTGGGCCTATCCGGGGCTCGACCGGATAGGGAGGCTGCAGGAAATGCTTGCCGTGAAGGAGTTCCACTCCCTGCACAAAGCAGTGGACAACGTGGTGCGTAACCTGATGAGCGGTTCGTTCCGCAATGACCCCATCGAGCGATCGGATACATCGAGCGGACCTGAGGAGGATACCCAGGAAGAGGAGAAAGCGCGACCCAACTATTTCGAGGTGGTTTTCGTGGATGAATTGGAACACGATGAGGAGGTCGCCTTGAAACAGAAGTTGCGGTCGTGCCGTGACAAGAACGACCCGTTCACCTACGACGTGGTAGTGGTGCGTACGGTGCAGGACGCCCTGATCGCATTGCTGTTCAACCACAATATACAGGCTTGTGTCGTGCGCTACGGCGTGCCCTTCAGCAGCACGAGTGCCAATGGTATCCTGCAGCCCTTCACCCGGGCCATCGATCAGCTGGACCTGACCGCGCATAGCAAGAGCGAGATGGGTCCACTGCTGGGTGAGATGACCCGCCAATTCAGGCCCGAGGTGGACCGGTATTATGTGACGGATACACCCGTGACGGGGCTTCTGGACAGCACGTTGAAGAATTTCCGCCGGATCTTCTACCGTACCGAGGATCTTCAGGAGATGCACCTGACCATCCTTCGCGGCATCCGCGAACGATTCGAGACGCCCTTCTTCACGGCACTGAAAGAGTACAGCAAGAAGCCCATGGGGGTGTTCCATGCAATGCCGATCTCCCGCGGTAACAGTGTGTTCAAGAGCCGTTGGATCAGGGATTTCGGGGAATTCTACGGACGCAACCTGTTCTTGGCAGAGACCAGTGCCACCACAGGTGGCCTGGATAGCCTGCTGCAACCGACCGGTCCTTTGAAGAAAGCCCAGGAACTGGCCTCGCATGCGTTCGGTTCACAACACACTTTTTTCGCCACGAACGGAACATCGTCATCGAACAAGATCGTGGTGCAGGCCCTGGTGGAACCTGGGGATGTAGTGTTGATCGACCGGGATTGCCACAAGAGCCATCACTATGGCATGGTCTTGAGCGGGGCGTATCCTGTCTACCTGCACAGCTACCCGCTTCCCAAATACAGCATGTACGGGGCTGTGCCGCTGGAACATATCCGCGAAAAACTGCTGGCTCTCAAAAAGGCGGGCAGATTGGACAGAGTGAAGATGCTCCTGCTGACGAACAGCACGTTCGATGGCGTCGTGTACAACGTCGAGCGTTTCATGGAACAAGTGCTCGCGCTCAAGCCGGACATGATCTTCCTGTGGGATGAGGCCTGGTTCGCTTTCGCGCGATTCAGCTACGTCATGCGGCAACGGACCGCCATGCACGTGGCCGCTAAACTGCACGCCAAATACCGAACGGAGGCGTATAGAAAGGAATATGACGCCCATATGGCATCACTGGCCAAGGGTGAAGAGCCTCGATTGCCCGACCCGGACAAGGTGCGGATCCGTGTTTATGCCACCCAAAGCACGCACAAGACACTAAGCTCCATGCGGCAGGGCAGCATGATCCACATCTGGGACGAGGACTACCGTCGCAAGAGTGAGGCTGCCTTCCAGGAGGCCTACATGACCCACACAAGCACCAGTGCCAATTACCAGATCCTTGCGAGCTTGGATGTCGGCCGCAGGCAGGTGCAATTCGAGGGATTCGAGCTCGTGGAAAAAGCGATCGAACTGGGCATGATGCTTCGTCGTACGATCAGGGAACATGAGAAGCTGCGAAAATGGTTCGATATCATCACCATCGGGGAGCTCATCCCCAAGGAGTATCGTCAAAGTGGGATAGAGGGGTATTACTCCAGGGAAAAGGGGTGGCAGGAGATCGAACGTGCCTGGGCGGAAGATGAATTCGCCTTGGACCCGTCCAAGATCAATCTCTTCACTGGTAAGACGGGTATCGATGGCGATACGTTCAAGAACAAATACCTCATGGACAAGTACGCTATCCAGGTCAATAAGACCTCCCGCAACAGCGTGCTGTTCATGACCAACATCGGCACCACACGCGGGTCGTTGGCCTACCTCACCAAGGTGCTGTTGGACATTGCTGACGACCTGGAGCAACGGAACGCCGGTATGGAGCACGCGGAGCGGCGAGCTCACCTGAGCACCATCCGTTCACTCGTGGAGGAGGTGCCACCGCTGCCGGATTTCAGCCACTTCCACAGTTCCTTCCAGGCTGTGCCTGGTGTTCCTGGCGGCGACTTGCGGGAAGCCTATTTCATGAGCTATAAGGAGGAGCGCTGCGCCTATATCCAATTGCAGGATTGTCTCCGCATGCTGGAAGGCGGCAAGGAGCTGGTATCCGCATCCTTCGTGATCCCTTACCCTCCGGGCTTCCCGGTGCTGGTGCCAGGTCAGGTGATCGATCACGAGATCGTGGATTTCCTGTTGGCCATCGATGTGAAGGAGATCCACGGGTACCGGCCCGATCTGGGCTTAAGGGTATTCACGGATCATGCATTGGGAAGACAAATGACGGGCACCGCGATGAGCGGTATGCGGCTGCCGGCCACGCCCACGAACGGTAGTGGACGATCAAAGAAGACCAAGAAGACATGAGCAAGAAGAATGTAACGACCGCGCAACGCACGAAAGGAGCCCCCAAAGGCAAGGTTCAGGTATCGTCCAAGAATGGCTCGGCCCGCAAGGCTGCTCCTAAAAGGACGCTGAAGAGGCCGCGCAAGTCTGTGAAACCAACGGTCAAAGGTGTCAGCGATATCCGCCGGTTCTTCTACCGGAACGAGACCCCGATCTATTTCATCAGTGCCACCAATTTCAATCTGCTCGGAGCGGACGAATGGATCAAGGGATTCAAATTCATCACGTACATCGAGTGCTTCGATGGCATGCATCCGAATCTGATGAGCCCCCGTACGGAAGAGCCTCACGAGGAGTTCCAGAGCATTGAGGACATCAACAATTATTTGCTCACTCACAGCGAGGTCAGGGACTATATTGAAAGCAGGAAGGTGAAGGGAAAGGCCGGGAAGGTCCTGTTCTTAATGTTCGATGAACGGACAGAGAAACTGGCCAGGAAGATCGGACTCGATGTCATCTTTCCCAGCGCCAAGATGCGCACCTTCATGGACAACAAGGTGAACACG
Source organism: Flavobacteriales bacterium (assembly GCA_024640205.1). Lineage (GTDB taxonomy): Bacteria > Bacteroidota > Bacteroidia > Flavobacteriales_F > PHOS-HE28 > PHOS-HE28. Next base: position 4,394 of record JAHEFL010000039.1, read on the forward strand.
AACCGCATCGCCGAAAAAGCGGGGGTGCCGTGTGTTCCTTATGTTCTAAGCCCTGTTAAGAACTACGACCACCTCCTCAAGGTCTCCACCAAGCTGGGTGCGGACCTGGTGGTGCAAACGCCTTTCGGCGATAGCGGCCACACTACGTTCTTCATCAAGAACAGGGCGGAGTATGACAAATACGCGAAGGAGATCGAAGCGGAGAAGGAATGCAAGGTGATGAAGCGGATCAATTGTCGCGGTGCGGCCATGGAGGCCTGTGTGACCCGGCACGGGACCATTGTGGCTCCGCTGATGACCGAACTGGTCGGGTTCAAGGAGCTTACACCGTACAAGGGAGGCTGGTGTGGCAATGAGATCTTCGCGGATGCCTTCACTCCCGCCATTCGCCGGAAAGCACGGAGGTATGCCCAGCTTTTCGGTGACCAGCTCCGCAAGGAAGGATACAAAGGATACTTTGAGCTTGACTTCCTGATCGACAAGGACAATGGCGCCATCTACCTCGGCGAGCTGAACCCGCGTATCACCGGAGCAAGCAGCATCACGAACCACGCTGTCTTCGCGATGAGCGATGCTCCGCTGCACCTGTTCCATATCATGGAATGGATGGACCAGCCGTATGAACTCAACGTGAACGCACTCAACCGCAGATGGGCGAAGGAAGAGAACATCGACAGCTGGGGCCAGATGGTGATCAAGCATACCGAAGATGACATCCGGCGCGTGACCGAAGCACCGCGCAGTGGCATCTGGCGGATGCGCCCGGATGGAAGCATCTATTTCTGGCGCATGGACACGCACCGACGCTATGTGGAAATGGATAACGAGGCATTCTTCCTCCGCATCACCCGGGTCGGTGACTGGTTATACGAGGGCGCCGATATCGGCATCCTGGTGATGCGTGGCCGGATGATGAATGACGAATTCGAGCTGCTGGAACGGTCGAAGAAATGGCTCAAGGCCATCAAGGCGCAATACAAGAGCGTGGTCCCAGGGGCAAGCACTAAACCCGGTCACGAACACCTGTTGGAGATCGGGGGGTTCAAAATGATGTAAGGAGAACCAGCGTAAAGAAGCAATGAGCGCTAGTAAGTACTGCAAAGGGAAATTACATTCTTTGCGTGCGCTGCGTCACTAGCGGTCAACTGTGCCCGGATGTACATCAACCTGAAACTCGTTCGTGAACCCTGGCCAGGGGAGCGTTGGCAGCGGTTCTTCAGCCACGCTTGGCCGCTGTTCCGCATCTGGTACACGAGCGAAGGGGAAGATGCGCGTCCGGATCTGGTTACCTGTCGATCACTTCTTGAACTGCATATGCCGGAACTTGTTCCAGTGTACAACAGCCTCTGCCGTTTGGCCGGCGAGGATGAAATGGCCTGGCGCTTCCTGAGCATGTGGTGTCCGCCGCCGTACATGGCGGGTTGTTCCCAAGTAGCATGGACGAAGGGTAGCCCGACCTTGATCCGCAATTACGACTTCGACCCTCGGTTCGTGGACGGACGTGTTCGTTACACCGAATATTGCAAGCCGGTGATCGGGATCCAGGATAGTGGCTGGGGGCTTCTGGATGGCATGAACGACGATGGACTAGCCGTGGCGTTGGCGTTCGGAGGGCGTAAAATGAGCGGCGTTGGTTTCGGTATCCCACTGGTGCTGCGCTATGTGCTGGAAACGTGTACCACTGTGGATGAAGCCTGTACGACCTTATCCCGGATCCCTGTGCACATGGGCTATAACGTCACCGTACTTGACCGATCGGGCACCTATGCAACGGTCTATTTGAACCCTGATCGCCCGGCTCAGGTGATCTACCAGGCAAGTGCCACCAACCATCAGCACCAGGTGGAGTGGGATGAGTATGCGGCGTTCACGAACACCATCGAGCGGAAGCACTTCCTGGAGCAATGCCTCGCTGAACCACGGTTGAGCCGTGCAGCCATGATCAAACATTTCCTCAAGCCCCCATTATACAGCCAGCAATATCTGCGCGGCTTCGGCACATTATATACGGCGGCCTATGACGTTGGAAAGGGCAGCGTAAAGATCATTTGGCCCGAGAAACAAGTGGAGGCCAGCTTCAGGAAATTCGAGGAACAGAAAGTGGAGGTGGTGCTGCTAAGGCCCGTGGGGCGCTACCTGGCAAAGTAATATCCTTCGCTGGCTACCGTACTGCTTTAGGTGGGGCATCATGCTCGGGTCAACAAACTCAGCCGGTACCTTTGTTGCATGTCCGTAACCATGACCGAAAGCGCGCTTTTCATCCCTGCAAATCTGATCAACGGCAAATGGTCCATCGAAGGGGACGGTACGTTCAATACCGTGCTGGACAAATATCATGGAACCGAGCTTGCACGGGTACCGCATGCCACAGAGGACCAAATGGAGGAGGCCATCGCTGCCGCACACTCAAGTCTCGGGATACTGCGTAAAATGAGTGCTGGCGACCGCAGCTCAAAGCTTGTCGCGCTGGCCGATATGATCGCACGCGATCAAGAGGAGCTGGCCATGTTGATCGTAAGAGAGGGTGGGAAACCCATCGGATACGCTCGAGCCGAGATCTCCCGCTGCATCACCACTGTGCGCACCGCTGCTTCGGAAGCACTGCGATTCACAGGGGAGACCGTGCCCATCGACTACGGACAGGGTACCGGCAGAACAGCCTTCACCAAACGATTCCCGATCGGCGTCATCGCGGCGATAACGCCCTTCAACTTTCCAATGAACTTGGTGTTGCACAAAGTGGCACCAGCGATGGCCCTTGGCTGCCCGGTCGTATTGAAACCAGCGCCACAAGCGCCCTTGAGCGCCTTGGCTTTGGGCCGGATGCTGGAGGAGATCGGCTGGCCGAAAGGTGCGTTCAGCGTGATGCTGTGCGGTATCCCGGTGGCGGAGAAGCTCGTGAAGGATGAGCGCGTCGCCATGCTAAGCTTCACTGGCAGCGATAAGGTGGGCTGGCACCTGAAAGCGATCTGCGGAAAGAAGAAGGTGGCATTGGAGCTTGGTGGTAATGCCTCGGTCATCATCGATGAGGGGACGGATCTGGCCGCAGCGGCCGGGACCGTGGCGATAGGCGCCAACCTGTATGCGGGACAGACCTGCATCAGCACACAACGCATCTACGTGATGGAAAGCATCCATGATGCGTTCCGTGATCTGCTCGTGAAGGAATACGAGGCGCTCAAGGCAGGTGATCCATCCGATCCGGCGGTGGCCGTGGGGCCGATCATCGACAAGGGCCATTTCGAGCGTATTGCCAGTTGGGTGGAGGAAGCGAAGCAAGCTGGAGCGACGGTACTGGCCGGTGGTAGAGCGATCGATGCCGAGCGCAATGTCTACGCCGCCACCCTGATCACTGATTCTGACCCGGACATGAAGGTGAATTGTGCCGAGGTATTCGGCCCGGTCGCGGTCCTGGAAGCGGTGAAGGACTTCCGCACGGCCATAGCCAAGGTGAACGACAGTACGTTCGGCTTACAAGCCGGGGTCTACACGAACAACTTCGCGCATGTCAAGCAGGCACACGAAGAGCTGGAGGTCGGTGGGGTGATCATCAATAACGTACCCGGATTCCGTGTGGACAGTATGCCCTATGGGGGCATCAAGGACAGCGGCTTGGGACGCGAGGGCCTCAAGTACGCCATGGAGGAAATGAGCGAGCCGCGCCTGATCGTTTACTGAACCGGCCGCTGCCAACGCTCGAAGAGGGTCACGTTCAACAGGATCAACAGCATCCCGTAGAACACGTCCTCCACGGGGATGGTCCCTAGCCGCAGGCCCAGGTTCTCTTCATCGTTGTACCACACCACTTGCTCCTCGATGAAGCTTCCGGTGAGTATCCCGTTGATCAGAAAAAAAGGTAGGAGTATCACGAGGTAGCTGACCAATGCCCTACCGAGAAAAGCAGATCCCCACCGGCGGAGAAGGAAAAGAAGCGCAGCGAGTCCGAGGAAGGTGGTGGCCGTATACCACTTGTCCGTATTCATTACTGCGAGCGATCCAAGGACAAGCACCATCGCCGCACTTACCGCTCGCGCGATCCTGCTCCCCCAAGGATCCGGCTTGAGCGTGCCGAAGACGAAGAACGTGAAGACGCACGAATAGGGAATGCAGATGAAAAAAAGCCATTCCTCCACAGGAAGCCCGAGGATCTCCGTCCCGATCAGGTAGCGTTCATTGAAGCCCCACACCCCCATGGAAGTAAAGGCTGCGTCCCATGCAATGAAAAAGGCCGCAACCAATGAACAGGCCGGCCAAAAGGCCCTCCATTGTTCGTAAAAACGGATCCTGGGGTGAAAGGAGAACAACAAGGGGATGGCGAGCGCCCCCAGGTCCAATACCAGATAGAGGAAGCGTTCCAAGCGGGTCAGCCTTCAGTGCGCGCCTGGCGGTAATACTTCGCCGGAACGAGAAGCATTCCGAAGCACTCCCCTTCCTCCTTACCGAGATGCTTGTGATGCACTTTATGCGCCTTCCGGATAGCCCGGAAATACCGATTGTCCGTTCGCCTGAGCCATTTAGCCCGCTGGTGTATGAAGATGTCGTGGACCAGGAAATAGGCCAACCCATACAACGTGATCCCCAACCCGATCCAAATACGGACGTCGGCGATCCCTTGCTGCGCACCGAGCACGAAAAGTGTGATGGCCGGGACGGCGAAGATCAGGAAGAAGGCATCGTTCCGTTCGAAGATGCTTCCATGATCTTTCTTGTGATGATCGCGATGAAGCACCCAAAGCAGGCCATGCATCACATACTTGTGCGTGAACCATGCCATGAACTCCATGAAAAAGAAGGTCACCAACACGGCTGCTATGTTGACAAGCCAGGTCATTATGCTGCAAAGATCGCTTTCAGAACGATCTCCCGGTGGTCGAAGATGGCCCCGACCCGCTTCCTGACGATGAACGCATGCATCCAACGCCCCAGGAAACCGAACGGTAAACGGTACACAACCCGGTCCTTCATCAAGACACCATGCGGTGTTCCGATGAACTCGTGGGTATGTTCCCATTTGGAGAAAGGACCTTGAAGCTGAACATCGGTGAACCGGAAGGGAGCTTGCACGTCGCGGATCTCCGTGAGCCACTTCAGCGGGATCCCAAGGAGAGGCCTCACCCGATAAGCTATCCGCATACGGTCTTGGATGGGACGGTCAACGTCCTCGCTCAATACCTGGAAACCCATGTCCGGAGGCGTTATCCGAGCGAGGTTCAGTGGTGTGGAAAAGAATTCCCACGCCTCCCTTTGTCGGATCGGCAAAAGCACCTGT
>JAHEFL010000401.1 GCA_024640205.1 Flavobacteriales bacterium
CTTGCATGACAAGGCGGAGGGGAACCCGCTGTTCCCCAACCCAGTGCCTTCGCAGGTGGATCTGCAGAGTGCGGTGGACGATCTTTTAGCGGCCAACACCGCGGTGGACAGCAATGCTGGCCCCGTGGAGTACAAGGCACGTCGCCTTGCAGTGGCCACGCTGGAGGATCTGATCCGCCAGCGTGCAGGGTACGTTCAAGCGATCAGTGCCGGCGATGCCAGTGTGATCGAGAGCGGCGGCTTCGAGGTGCGTAAAAAGCCGAGCCCGGTGGGCCCGCTGGAACGCCCCACGAACGTGGTGAGCCGCTTGAGCAGCTTCACCGGTGGCGCCAAGGTGCGGTGGCAGTCGGAGTACGGTGTGGACATGTACCACGTGTACATGAGCCGTACCTCCAGCCCCTTCGAGTATGAGTTGGTGGGCGTGACCACCAAGAGCTCCTACGAGATGACGGGCCTGGAGCCGGGGCAGTTCTATTGGTTCGCCATTACGGCCATCGGTGCCGCCGGCGAAAGCAGCAAGAGCGAGCCCTGCCACGTGATGGCGGCGGCCTAAGTGGCACCGCGTGCCTGCGCGTGCGGCGGGCCATCGAATGACAAAGCCCCGGGGAGACCTGGGGCTTTGTCGTTGGGAGGGTCATTATCACAGTTGAAGATCTGAAAGTGAAGGAGCGTAGCTCAGCCCTAGTGCGTTTCTCGAAGCAATGCACTCACATGAGTTCCTCAGCAGCTGAAAGTCAAAAGGTCATGGGTTATCGAAGCCACAGGGGTCAATTATCCCTCTGAATCGATGAAGATCAGGGTCATTGGCACTGAAATCGAATCCGGGAAGAAGTCTGATCCGATCTGTTGCGATCAGTGTCAGAATATCTGATGTTACGATCGTCGCGTTGGTAAGATCGGCCGAAGAGACGATCTCATTGTGGTGATAATGTTCTCCCAAGATATACGCACCTGTGAAGCCTGGCGGCAGAGTTGCCAAACTGGTTGAACAGTTGGTACAGTTCAAATGATTGCGCGTCGCGGCACCATCAGGTGAAACGGTAAAATTCATTTTGGTCGCCTGTAGTGGACTCCAATTCGTGCGGCATTCTTTGCAGGAATAGGACATGATGTTAGTGGTGCTGGGAGCATAGAGGTCACCGTTGGCATCCGTATCCGATCCACAGTAGTCACAATCATCTACGAAGATCCCGCAACTGACATTACCCAAAATGCCGCATTCCAGCGTAGGATCTGCAGGGGTATCACAGAACCCATCCCCGGCAGTGGTGCAATTGGAACCATTCACGAGTTCATCGCCCCAAGCATGCGTATGTGGCAAGTCAAAGAAATGACCGAATTCATGCTGCAGCGTTGTGTATTCAGGGCTTTCCATGTTCGTGCGATCAATGACCATGTAATTATTAACTGTCAAGCCGGTTTCGAATACGTCCGGGAACTTCGCGAAGCCTCCAGACCCACTCTCCAGATCGTCCACTATGTACACATTCGCGACGCTATCGATATTGTAGGCATTGACCATTCCCACTTGTTCCGTCTCTTTGTCAAACTCGTCATAATAAGTGTCATTATCGTGGTACTGGTAGCCGCATTCGAAGAATCGGATAAAGGTGGGTGCGTATGCATTGTTGCAGCGGACCAATGCCGATCTGGCATCGGAAAGGGAGATCCCGCCCGATCCATCACTGGCCCGAAGTATGTGGAAGAATACTGGGATCCATTTATAGGTACCTAAGTTGGAGCTCCGGTACAGGGCTTCGTTGAGTAGAAAATCCTGGTGGCGTTGAATGAATAGTTGGGTTTCCTGTGCTGTTCCGAATTCCGTCGAACATTCTTCCTGGCCGTGGGATCGTAATGGAGCGAAAAAGCTCGTCGCCGAGAGAAGGCCTAGCATGAAGGGGCGAAATATGGCTTTCATGTCCATCTTATTTCTTGAGCTCGTTCAACATTTGCTCAAGCTCATGCATTTTCGCACGTAGTTCAAGATTGGATTCCTCAAGAAGGGAATAGTTCCGTTGCTGCTCAATGGCATGCAGCGTGAGTTCCTCCACCTTCTCCAGCAGGATCTTATTCATTGCGCCCAGGCCCAGTCCATTCTCCTCCACCTCGCAGGCGCTGGGTACGTTGGGCAGGTGGCCGTGCTCTTGTATGTAAGCTGATACCTCTTCCAGTGGCATCAATCGGTAGTCCGGCTCGAACACATAATCCGGGAAGCTGGCAAGGGTCACTTCCACCTCGCGCGCCCAGATCTTACCCTCTGAGTAAATGTCTCCATTAACGTGGAGCTTAGCTCCAGGATTGGTGATTCCCATGCCCACGTTCCCATTGGCTCGAACGATCATACACTCGATACTGCCGTTGCCGGACCGAACCAGGAATGGCGTATCTCCAGCATTGCTGCTCGATGAGTAAGCAGCAAGTACATTACCGATCCCACGTACCTCCAAGGTATTGGTCGGTGTAGTAGTGCCGATACCGAGGTTACCCGCATTGGTCAAGGTCATTTTGGTGGACCAATTGGAAAGGCTTGTTGTGAACGCCAGATCGCGGTCGGTCTGGATCAGGCTTCTGGAAGGTTCCGAGGAGATGTAGGTCCTTGCACCGGGGCTGGTCATGTTCCTGACCAGAAAGTTCAGCTCTCCGGGAACCGCTGCTTGCACGAGGGCGCTTCCGACAACATGCAATTTGGCGTTGGGAGCGGTGGTGCCGACACCTAGGTTCCCTGTGACGTCAGCATCTCCAGAAACTGAGAGACGATTCGATGGTGACACTGTACCAATACCCACATTGCC
>JAHEFL010000402.1 GCA_024640205.1 Flavobacteriales bacterium
TCGTTCCCTTCCGTCTCCAGGACATCCCAACCGAATGCGCTCCATTTGGCGTGCAGATCACCCAGGGGTAGCACGGCATCCACATCGCCATCGATCTGGCGTCCGTTCCAATCCACGGTGGCGATCAGATTGTCCACCTTGTTGCCGGCCGCGAACATGGCCGCTTCCCAGATCTGGCCCTCCTGCATCTCCCCGTCACCATGCAGGGAATACACGATGTGCTCATTCTGGTTCATTTTCTTCGTGAGCGCCGCACCGATGGCCACACTGAGGCCTTGTCCAAGGGAGCCGCTCGCCATGCGCACACCGGGGATGCCTTCATGGGTGCCCGGATGACCCTGCAGGCGAGAATCCAGTTTTCGGAAGGTCGCCAGTTCCTTGACCGGGAAATAACCGCTGCGGGCCAGCACGCTGTACCATACCGGACTGATGTGCCCGTTGCTGAGAAAGAACAGGTCCTGTCCGATTCCATCCATGTCCCAGTTCTTAGGGTCATGTCGTAGCACGTGGAAGTAGAGCGCCACGAAAAATTCCGTACACCCGAGCGAACCTCCCGGATGTCCGCTTTGGACCGCATGGACCATGCGCACTATATCCCTGCGCACCTGGTGCGCCATGCGTTTGAGCTCCTTGATCTCTGCCATGCTGGAGGTGGCCGCCGTCGTCGTTGCGGGCATTCGTGGGTATGCTTTACGTCGTGTCGGGCGAAAGTAGCCGCATGCCATTAGAAGGGCCTTGGGCTGTGGATAACTAGTGAAAAGTGGACCTCGAATTACGGGGTCGAAAGGGATCCGTTAACGGAACTGTTCATCCCCTGCAGGCAACGTATGATCCCTCACGCGCTGTCATGCTATCGACCGCGCGTTTGGTTTTGGGCCGGTCGGAATTTGGACAGGGGCTTCGGCCCCTGTTCCATTGCCTGCTACATCGGCCTGGTCACACGGCTGTGAGAAAGCCCTAGTTTCGCGACCCGAATTCAGGACCATGGCTTTGAAATGTGGGATCGTTGGACTTCCGAACGTGGGGAAGAGCACCTTGTTCAACTGTTTGAGCAACGCGAAAGCGCAAGCAGCGAACTTTCCCTTCTGCACCATCGAACCCAACGTGGGTACGATCACCGTTCCGGATAGTCGGTTGAACAAGCTGGCCGACCTCGTGAAGCCACAGCGGGTGATCCCTACAACGGTGGAGATCGTCGATATCGCGGGTCTGGTGAAAGGCGCCAGCAAGGGCGAAGGACTCGGCAACCAGTTCCTTGGGAACATCCGTGAGTGCGATGCGATCCTGCATGTGCTGCGCTGCTTCGATGATCCGAACGTGGTACACGTGGACGGCAAGGTCGATCCGGTCCGTGACAAGGAAGTGATCGATATCGAGTTGCAATTGAAGGACCTCGAAACGGTCGAAGCGCGTATCAAGAAAGTGGAGAAACAAGCGCAGATCGGGGAGAAGGATGCGAAGAAGCGATACGAGCTGCTCTCCCGCATACGCGAACATCTGCTCAAGGGGGAGAGTGCGCGCGCCGCCATTGATGCGAACACCGATGAGGCCTTGCTCAATGAATTCCAACTGCTCACCACCAAGCCCGTGATGTACGTGTGCAATGTGGATGAGAAAAGCGCCACCACCGGCAATGCTTACGTGGAGAAGGTGAAAGCTGCCGTGGCCCACGAGAACGCCGAAGTCATCTTCGTTACTGCCGCCATCGAAGCGGAGATCGCCTCACTGGACACGGCCGAAGAGCGCGAGATGTTCCTGGCGGATATGGGCTTGAAGGAACCCGGCGTGAACAAGTTGATCCACGCGGCCTACAACCTGCTAAAGCTGCAGACCTATTTCACCGCCGGTGTACAGGAGGTGCGGGCTTGGACCATCCATCAAGGGGATACCGGCCCGGAGGCTGCAGGTGTGATCCACAGCGATTTCCAAAAGGGTTATATCCGTGCTGAGGTGATCGGGTACGACGATTACATCACCCTGGGCAGTGAAGCCGCCTGCAAAGCGGCCGGCAAGCTTCGTGTGGAAGGCAAGGAATACGTGGTGCGGGACGGTGATGTGATGCACTTCCTGTTCAACGTGTGATCCTGCCGGGCCGGGCCTATGGTCATGTAAAGGACCATCGGCCGTTAGGTTCCCTCGGATGAACAAGATTGTATGGGATCTTGTCACGGATCGGAGTTCAATGCCGGTAATGCAACTGCCTATTTTCGGAGCCGTATAACCATCGCTCCACGATCTACGTTCATACCCGCATGCGCGCGCTCACTTTCTTTGCCTCCGTCCTGATTATTGTCGCCTGTTCTCAGGGTCAATCAGAACGCTCAGGGCGGGTTTCTGAACACATCGAACGCACTGTTGCAAAGGGTGTCCGCTTCGAACGCACCGCCTTGTTCGAACGCCTCGGTGCATCTTCCACGACCGATGCACTATGGTCCGCCGCACTTTCCCGAGCGGATGTCCTACGCATTGGTCGGTCCTCGCTCCAGTCCTTGCGGGGCAGTTCAACAGGTCACATTGCATTGGAGATCCCATCATCGGAAGGCGAGCTCGTTCTGGATCTGGAACGCGTGGATATCACCGCCGCCGGTTTCCGGGTCGTGGAAGCCGGTTCAGAGAGTGAGGTTCCCTATGAAATGGGCCTGCACTTCCGCGGAATGATCCGTGGTGTGCCTAATTCCATGGCCGCGATCAGCGTATTTGATGATGAAGTGATGGGCTTGATGGCCGATGATGCCGGACAATGGGTGTTGGGTCGCGTGGAGAATGAACCCGAGGGGCTGCAC
>JAHEFL010000040.1 GCA_024640205.1 Flavobacteriales bacterium
CATCGTTATTGAGCGATTGGTTCAAGGAAATGAACCCGAGGCGTTCATTCAGGGTGTACTCATTGCTCATTAGCAGGCGGGCGCTTTCCAAGCGCTCGTAATGCCGCGCATCCACGAGACCCAATTGTTGCAATGCCGTGCTTGACTGGAAGAAACCGCGTATCCCCGGGTTGTTCGCCACATTGGAATACAGCGTCGTGGCATCGTTGGACGCGAAATTCGACATCTGATCCACTGCGATACCCGGCGGTAGATCATTGCTGAAACGACCTGCATCGATCGCCTCCTGGCTACCATCCTCACCCAGGTCCGTGAAGGCTACGATGTTCCTCACTTGCTGGAAATCCTGGCGCAGATTCGTGACCCATACCTCCATCCGCGTGATCTGGATCGGGCTGTTCACCGTGGGCAGGGTGCGCAATGCCTGTTCGTAGTTCTGCCGGAAGAAGTAGCTAAGGAAATAGTGCTTGTTCGCCTCGTATTCATCCGCCTTCATATTGAAGGTGGTGGTTTGTGCCCCACCTTGCGTCTGCACCGTACGTCGCTGACCTTTCTCCTGGCTGAAAATGGCCGTTGCCGTCAGTCTCCCGAAGCGCAGCTCGGTCTTCAGTCCGAACAGGCTCTGGCTCCCCTGGATCAGCGTTCCGGAAAGCGGTAGGCTCACGTTTCCGGCTTCGATCTTCTGGATGATCTCATCCTCGTACCCGGTGTAATCCAGCTTCACCTGATTCTCGAAATCGAAGGTCGCCTGGGTGTTGTAGTTCGTTGTGATCTTCAACTTCTCCCCGATGTTCCCCACCAGGTTCAGCTGGATCCGTTGATCGAAGTTGAAGGTGGTGATCTTCCGCTGGTTCACCGGGATCCGCGGGTTCTCGGTCTTGCTCGTATTCAGACCGAATATGACCTCCGCGGAGCCTCGTGGCCGGATATCAATGGTATTGCCACCGAAGATCCTGTCGAAGGCCTCGCCTTTGACCTTGATGCTAGGGATCAAACCACGCTGTGCACTCTCGCTGTCCTCCTCAACCCGCTCCATCCAATAGGAGCCCATGGACTGCTCCATATCGTAATTCAGGTACTCCTCCAAGGAAAGGCTCATGGGTGGCCTGTAGTCAAAGGAGCCACCTACGGTGCTTTGGATGATGTATTGGCCCGTTTCCGGATCATAGAGCACGTCATTCTCTATGTTCTCCGGATCGTTGAGGTTGATGCCTCCTTCCGGGGGCTGGCCTGGCGCCAGTGGATCGGTGATGGGCCAGGGAAGCTCAACCTCTGGACTATCCACTTGCATCACGATGCTACCGAACACATTGGAAGGCCCTAGCAGAGCACCGACGAGCATGGCAAGGGCAACCCATCTTGGGATCGCTCGCACCAACGAACGCAGTATGGCCTTTCCGCCCTTATTCATCCCTGCAATTTCCCGATCAGAGGTTCTTCAGTGTCAACTTGATCAGCTCTTCCAACTGTGGAGGTTCCTCCGATCGCTCCTGGAGCACGGCTTGCAGGGACCGCTCGGCTTTGGACCGATCAAGACCCAGGGAGATCAGTGCCGATAACGCCTCTGCTTTCAGGGTATTGCCCCCGACGACCATCGGGCCGGCCACACCCGATCGAACCGGTGCGGCCCCTTGCGCCAGTTTGTTCTGCAATTCGGAGATGATCCTTTGCGCCAGCTTCGGACCGATCCCCTTCACACCTTTGAACATCGACTCGTTCCCGGTAAGAATGGCCGTATGGACCTCATGTGCCGATCGTGAGCCCATGATGGCCATTCCCAATGTGGCACTGACGCCCTGCACTTCGATAAGTCGTCGGAAGAGCTGGCGCTCCTCCGGCACCAGGAATCCGAACAAACGGTGCTCGCTGGATCCGGAACGCACATCCACGCTCACTGAATAGTGAACGAACAGTCGGCATTTGTTCCCTGGTGCCGGCGAACGCTCGATCACGGATACCGGGACGTGCACCAAATACCCGACCCCATGGCAATCAAGAACCACATGGTCGGCGAATACCTCCAATAACTCCCCGTTCAGGCTGTCGATCATCCTGTCCCTTCGCTATGAATAATGATGTTAGAAGGGGGTAGAAGTAGAGCTATGGGCAGGAAAATATGGCTGCTTTCGCAAGGAAGGCCACGAAAATACAGGAATGCACCATATTGAAAGCAATCCAACTGGACCATGGACCAGCCAAGCAGCGTATACGTTCATCATGACATTGCGTTGTCCGCCATGGACGCTACTTTCCATGGAACCAAGGTTAACTCGTTCTAGTTACTGAAATGATCCGCGTGCGGAAGGATGGAAAAGAACGGTCCATCACTTCGCATTGCCCAGGGTAACATTTGGGATCCCAACTTCCAGCGATAGGATGTGGGGAGGAATACTTACTCGAGCGACCGGACGAGAGCCATGCACGCAAATTGATCGGACATCTACTCGTGACATCCTTGAATGAAGAAGGCCGATGTGGGTACTCCACATCGGCCTTCCTGGATCAAGACTTCGCGCTCAGCGCCCGGCCACGATGAAACGTCGTGTGGTCAACACATTTCCATTGGCACGCAAACTCGCAAAATAGATCCCGGAGGACAGTTCCCCTGTTGGCAGGACCACCTGTTGCTGACCGTTGCGGAGAACTGAGACCAATACTTCTTCACCGACGGTGTTGAACACCACCAACTTCATCCCCTGGGGTGCACCTTGCACATCAATGGCAAAGCGCACATCGCCCCCCATCGAAGGGTTGGGAAATACGGAAAGTTCAGCGCTCAACGCCTGCTCCTCGACGCCAACAGGTGTCGCATGAAATTCGATGTCGACCCAAACGGTATCATTGGGAGAGGCGGTATCGAACCAAACATACCTGTAAGTGCTTATTCCCAGTTGACCTTGTGGCGAATGGTAAGCATGGAAGTTGCTCACCGTGTTGCCGGCGGTCAGAATAAGCGAATGTTGAGGCTCCGCTTCCCAAACCGGACTTTCCCCGGCATCCCTGGGTCCATAGCAAACACCCCAGCAGAAGTAATTCTGAGTGAGGGGAACAACCGAGATCTCATACCTGCGCACATTGATGTTCCGCGAAGGCCCACTTACCAATGTCAACCAGATGTCCTCTTCCATGGCACCCCCGGCCGCATCACCGTAATACACCACGGTGGTGCCGTTCACAACGTTGTCCCCAGCGTCTTGAAGCGTAATAAAATCCTGCGCTTGGAGGAGCGGGAAGGAGAGGATAAGCAGGCAAAGTGTAAGTATCGATCTCATGGAATGCTCTTTAGGCAGCCTAAGCTTGTGCAAGTGGTAGCAAAGGTACCGGATCCTGCCGGGCAAAACCCATCATCGGGGTCGACCAAATCACCCTTCAGGCTTCGCATAGGATCCCAAGAGCTTCACGACATACCCATCCGATGGTTCATGGGCGCAATTATTTTTGATCGCCTAAAGGCACCATGCCTTAAAGCCACGGTCCTCCCCGGACCTCTATCATCGACCCTATCCATCCCAATTTTAAGAACATGATGAAGAAGACGTTACTCCTACTTGCCTTTCTGGGCACAACCATTTTCCAAGCGAACGCACAATGCGACGCCGGGGAGACGGAAGTCACCATAAGCATCCTGACGGATAATTACGGCAGTGAGACCACATGGACCATTACCGGTCAAGGTGGCACGCCGGTCTATGGTTCAGGCGGACCCTATGCCAACAACCAGACCTACAATACGAATGTGTGCGTACCTGATGGACCGATCATCGTGTTCACGATATTCGATTCATACGGCGACGGGATCTGCTGCGGCTTCGGTAGCGGTAGCTACACGGTGAGCGCGAACGGTTCCACGGTCGCTTCGGGTGGGCAGTTCGGTTCATCCGATGAGACCTCCTTCCTGACCTCGGATCCGGTTTCTTACGACCTCGCCGTGCTTAGCATGAACGTGAACGACGTGATCGCTCAAGGGAATCAGACGATCAGCGGTAGCCTGAAGAACTTCGGCACCATGGCCATTTCATCATTCACCCTGAATTATTCGATCGACGGTGGTGCTCCTGTCACCCAGGCCGTTACGGCCAGTGTTGCTGTTGGCGCCACCTATGGTTACAACCACAGCACGCCATGGAACGCAGCGGTTGGCAGCCATGAGGTCCGTGTGTGGGCGAGCAACCTGAACGGGAATGCCGATGGGAATCCTTTGAATGATGAATTGATGAAGACCGTGAGCGTGGCGACGCAAAGCGTACAGCGCAAGGCGATGCTGGAGCAGTTCACCAGTTCCACATGTGGGCCATGCGCTTCTTTGGAAACTTCCTGGGGGGCACCCGTGCTTAGCTCCTTCAACCCCAATCAGACCGGGTCCGATATCGCCGTTATCAAGTACCATATGAACTGGCCCAGCCCTGGTAACGACCCGAGCTATAACCCCGATGGGAACACGCGGAAGTCGTACTATGGTGTGAGCGGTATCCCGGATCGTTTCATGGACGGTGCACCATTCAGTTCGAACTCCGCTTCCGGACTGACCAACGCAGCAGCGCGTCCGGCATTCGCGAGCGTTGCCATCTCCTATACCATGACCTGGTCCACCATCAATGTGGACGTGACGGTTACCCCCTACGCCGATTTCGCCGGTACGCACCGCTTGTTCATCGCTGTCACGGAGGACCGCTATGATTACCCTGCGAGCACCACGAGCCAGGACGTCTTCAAATATGTCATGCGCAAGATCCTCCCGAACGGCAATGGGATACTGGTTTCCAACCTCAGCGCTGGCGTTCCCCAGACCTTCAGCCAGTCCTACACCTTCTCCGGTGGTTCCCCTGCACAGGGTAACTACAATCTTTGGACGAACCTGGACAACAGCACGGTGGTTGCGTTCTTACAGAACATGGGCACGAAGGATATCCTCAACGCCGACTTTGCGCCTCTGACAGCGCCTGTCGGTATCGAAGAGAGTATCCTCGATAACGGCCTTGCGATCTATCCGAACCCGGCGACCGACGTGCTGAACGTTCGGTTCGAAATGCCTTCGGCCGGTCAGGTGTTCTTTGAATTGAGCAACGCGATCGGTCAGCGTGTCCTGGTTTCCGGACAAAGTTTCGGAAGCGGACAGCAGCTGGTGGACATCGATCTTTCCTCCCTGGCGGATGGTATGTACTACCTGACGATGACCAGTGGAGGACAGCGCACCACGAAAGCTGTTTCAATAACACGGTAAAAGTATCAATCAACGATTAGGCTGCGGGAGGTCGGCACGGATCATGCTTGGCCATGACCGTCCGACCTCCCGGACCTATTTTAGCCCACACCATGAAGACCTTCATCGCCGCTCTTTCTATTTGCGTTCTGCCCACCCTTCTTTTCGCTCAGAACCAGTTGCCGAGCACTATGGTGCAAGGGATGGACGGCAAGAAGGTCAACACGAGCAGTTGGAGCAATGACGGGGCTCCTATGATCGTGAACTTCTGGGCCACCTGGTGCGCCCCGTGCAAGAAGGAGCTATCGGCCATTGCCGAGGTATACGATGAATGGCAGGAAAGGACCGGGGTGAAGATGATCGCTGTTTCGATCGATGATGCCCGCAGCATGGCGCGTGTGGCGCCGTACGTAAATGGACAAGATTGGGATTACGAGATATACCTGGATCCCAATGGGGACCTGAAGCGTGCGCTGAACGTGAATAACATTCCCCATACCTTTCTCGTGAACGGAAAAGGTGAGATCGTATGGCAGCACAACAACTACGTGCCGGGGGACGAGAACGAATTGTTCCAGAAGGTGCTGGAGATCTCCGGGAAAAAGTGACGGGGAACCCCTTACGGCTGACTACCGCCACGACCTTGGTGGTCCTGGCCCTCCTGATCACCGGCGTGTCCAAGGCACAGGATGGTGGAGGCCAGTTGCATGGCAATTTCAGTACGGATATCCAGTATTACAATGAAGATGAGGATATCGGGGCCATCGTGCCACCCCAACGATTGGGTGCCAACGCATGGATGAACCTCATCTATACGCACAAAGGCTTCGAGGCAGGAGGACGCTTCGAAAGCTATGAGCCCCCCTTGGCCGGCTATCCCGCGGGTCAGCCGTACAGCGGTAGTGGCATCGGTTACCGATATGCCAAATACACCCTGGACGACCTGGAAGTGACCATGGGGAATTTCTTCGAGCAATTCGGGCAAGGGATGGTGTTCCGGTCCTACGAGGAGCGCTACCTCGGTGTGGATAATGCCATGGATGGCCTCAGGGTGAAATACAGGCCGTATCGCGGCGTCTATCTCAAGGGCGTGATCGGCGAGCAGCGGTTCAGCTTCAACAGTGGCCAGACGAAGGGTCCAGGTATCGTGCGGGGATTTGACACGGAAGTGAGCCTAGCTGAATTGTTGGATTCGAATTGGACCTGTGCGGGCAACCTGACCATTGGAGGGAGCTTCGTAAGTAAATATCAGGAAGACCGCGATCCTTTGCTCGTTCTTCCAGAGAACGTCGGTATCTGGGCGCTGAGAGCGAATTACATCACGCCGAAATGGAACATCTACACGGAATATGCATACAAGATCAATGATCCCAATAACAAGAACGGGTTCATCTATAAGCCGGGGCAGGCCTTGTTGGTGTCCTCCACTTATTCCGTGCGGGGTTTCGGATTGAGCTTGGGAGCCCACACCTTCGACAATATGTTCTACCAGAGCGATCGTTCGGCCCCTACGCCTTTCGATCTGAACATCAATTTCCTGCCGCCCTTGGCTAAGCAGCACACGTACAACCTGCCAGCCACGCTTTACCCCTACGCTACGCAACCGAATGGCGAGGTCTCCTACCAGGCGGAACTGTTCCATAAGTGGAAAAAGGGGACCAAACTCGGGGGTAAATACGGCACCCGACTGGCGGTCAATTATTCCGTTGCGTATTCCTTGGACACCATGGGATACGGTGCTGTTGACGATACGACCAGCCGATTGGGGTACTCCACGAACTTCTTCGTACCCGGCGACCGGATGTATTTTCAGGACATGAACGTAGAACTCCGCAAAAAGGTGAGCGCGGATTGGGAGTTGGCCTTTACCTATCTGAACCTGGTCTATGATATCGACATCATACAAGGAAAGCCCGGCAAACCCGTGGTGTTCGCCAACATGTTCATCGTGGAAGGTCTCCATCATTTCAATGACCATAACTCGGTGCGATTCGAGATCCAGCAGTTGAGCACGAAGCAGGATCAGGGTGACTGGGCCACCGTATTGGCCGAGTTCACGTTCAGTCCCCACTGGTTCGTTGCGGTGATGGACCAGTTCAACTATGTCACCGTGGATGACACCTTCCTACAGGATGGCAAGGTGGAGGTCGAGCCCAAGCGCATCCATTATCCGATAGGCTCCCTCGGGTTCATTAAGGGCGGCAATCGCTTCCAAATGAGTTATGGTCGTCAGCGTGCTGGCATTTTCTGTGTCGGCGGTGTATGCCGGCAGGTACCCGCGGCGAACGGCCTTACCTTATCCATCACGAGCACGTTCTGATGCCATGAGGAAGACCCTACAAAGCCTGATCCTTTTGATCCCCGCAGTGCTGTTCAGTTGCGACTACGTGGATGAACCCATCGACCCGAATGCCGGTAACGGTGGAGGGGGCGGGGAAGGCATCACCAGGAAGGTGTTGTTGGAGGATATGACGGGCCATACG
The DNA here is from genome assembly GCA_024640205.1 of Flavobacteriales bacterium. Lineage (GTDB taxonomy): Bacteria > Bacteroidota > Bacteroidia > Flavobacteriales_F > PHOS-HE28 > PHOS-HE28. Next base: position 7,684 of record JAHEFL010000040.1, read on the forward strand.
TGTAATAACTGCCCGGGAGCCGCCAGGATCGCGGAGGACCTCCAGGACATCTATGGCGAAGACCTGGTGGTCGTGGGTGTTCATTGCGGTGGATTCAGTGCACCTGTGGCTCCCATCGGTGATGGCTACTTCGATACCGATTTCCGTACTCCTGATGGGATCATTTACCAGCAGACGTTCCAAGTGAGTTTCTTTCCTGCCGGCCTAGTCTCCCGAAGCATTTTCAACGGGTCTCGGATCGTTTCAGAAGGAAGCTGGTCCACGGCAGTGGCAGATATCATTGGCCAGCCTTCGCCATTCGAACTTTGGTTCAATGACCTGGACGTGGGCGCCAATTCGGTCAGTGCCGAGATAAAACTACATTTCGCCGAAGCGGTGGAGGGGGACCACAACCTGGTCGTTTACCTGACCGAGGACAGGGTGGTCGATTGGCAAGTGGATAGTGAGGCGTCACCCACGGATGTCCCTGATTATGAGCACCGTCACGTATTAAGAGCGAACCTGAACGGGACGTGGGGCGTGCCCGTGATCACGGGTAGTGTGGCTGCCGGGGATACGGTCACTCTGAATTACTCGAATTTCACGTTGGACCCCGCGTGGAACGCGGCTAACTGCGCGTTAGTGGCTTATGTGTATGACGTCACAACGGACGAGGTGATGCAAGCCGAGGAACGCAAGTTCCAGCCCTGACCGGTCCTCGTTTGCGCCTGACGTACGGATCTCACTATCCCACCGTTACCCCTGCTCAAGCGCGGCCCTGTGGATAACTACCTGTCCCGCGATCGGTATCGATCGCTCGTCCCAGTGATTATCTTCAACCTCGCCAAAAAATGAACGTGATGATGGATCAGGGAAGAAAGATGATGGAGTTCAGCAAGCAAGTGCTTGAAAAGGTCAGCTTCGACCGGCGTCTCTTCAGAAAGGAACTCATGAAAGCCCGCCGGTGGATGGGCCAAAGCGATCAGTTGGTCCTTAAGGCATGGTGCCTTGCCACATTCGGGCATCTATACAAGGATGTGATCCTGGAGGTCTTCCAGACCACGATGACCGCTTAGCGATCCGGATCCTGGCTTGAGCCTTTTCGCAGGAAACGGAGGTTTCTTGCAAGCCCGCTGAATTTAGTGCGTTTCACGGCACTGCCTTCAAAGAGCCGGTCGAACACGACCTCGGTCATTCCGTGCCATTCATCAGACGTGAGGTTCATGACCTCCGGATGAGGAGCGAACTCCTTCTCGCCATGCTGTGTGCTGAATCGGTTCCATGGACAGACCTGCTGGCAGATGTCACAACCGAACGCCCAGCCGTTCATGCGATCGGCGAATTCAAGGGGTATGGCATCCTTCAACTCGATGGTGAGGTAACTGATGCACTGTGATCCATCCACCGCGTACGGCGAGATGGCATCCGTTGGGCACGCGTCGATACAACGCCTGCAGGTCCCACAGTGGTCCGTGGCCGGCGCATCGGGCTCCAGTTCCAGGTCCAATATGATCTCGCAGAGGAAAAAGTAGGACCCCTGGCCCTGCCGGATGACGTTCGTGTGCTTCCCACGCCAACCGATCCCGCTCCTTTCGGCCCAAGCCTTCTCCATGACCGGGGCACTGTCCACAAAAGCCCGCATGGCGATGTCACCGTGCTCTTCGACAAGGAACCGCATCAAGGGTTTCAGTCGCTTCCGAAGCACCTTGTGGTAATCCCTGCCATAGGCATAGGTGCTCAGCTTGGGCGCGGTGGGATCCGCCTGGGCCGCAGGAGTGTAGTAGTTGTATGCCAGGCTGATCACGCTGCGGGCTCCGGGCACCAATCTCCGCGGATCGAGCCGGAGATCGAAATGGTCGGCCATATATCCCATGGCGCCGTGTTGCCCGTGACGCAA
>JAHEFL010000403.1 GCA_024640205.1 Flavobacteriales bacterium
CCGATGTGCAGCCCGATGCTGAAAGGCTCGTCCTCCTTGTCGTAGGCGTATTCCACCGCGGGGCCTATGTGCAGCTATTATCTTCACCGCAACTATGCGACCACTGCGCTTTGCGTGATGCGGGTGATCGAAGACGTAGGATGAAACGTTCCCTGGCGATACTCTCCCTGTGCGTGTTCCTGCTGCCCCTGGTAGCGGAGCACTTCCATGTGCATGAGCATGGACACGAACACGGTGTGCAGGGATCGGACACCGCCAAGATAGAGAGCGCTGCCTTCGCCTGCCTTCTGTGCAAGTTGGTAAGGGAAACGCTGAGCCCTCCCGAGGAAGTGCAGCGCGCCTTCGCCCTTCCGCTCCTGACCTGCACGGTCCCTGCCGTACTGCCCGCCTCGGTGGTTCCACCCCCGGTGGGCGTCCCTTCACAGCGCGGCCCGCCCTTCGTGGCCTGAGCCTGCCTTGGCCCATAGGCAGGGGAACAGTGCTTCGGGCATCGTTCCGTGCAGCGCAGTGAAACCCTTTCATCCCAAGTCCCTATGCGACTTCGTGTCCCGTTTTTCCTTTTGTCCACCCTCCTGTTACGTAGTGCCGTTGGTCAGGCCATCACCGGTCATGTGCAGGATGACCGCACTGGTCGCCCCATCCCGTATGCCGCCATCCACCTGCTGGATCACCAGACCGGCACCGTGGCTGATTCCATGGGCATCTTCACCTTACCCGCCACGGTTCGGGAGCCTACGCGGATCCAGATATCCTCCATCGGATACCGCACGAAGCTGTTCACCTTGGTCCCTTCGGTGGACCGCGAACGCGTCTTCGTCCTGACCGCAAGCCACCTGGAGTTGAACGAAGTGGTGATCTCCACCTCGGCCGATAGACTGCAACGGGAGAACATAGTCCCCGTCGAACGCCGGAGCCTGCGCGAACTGTACCGGACCGCGCCGACCAACCTGGCCGAGGGGCTCACCATCATTCCCGGCGTGGACCGCATCTCCACCGGATCGGGGATCGGCAAGCCGGTGATCCGCGGCCTTTCGGGCAATCGGATCGTGGTGTATGCACAGAACGTGCGCGTGGAGAACCAGCAGTGGGGAGATGAGCACGGATTGGGTGTAAGCGAGGTGGGCGTGGAGAACGTGGAAGTGATCAAGGGGGCCAGTTCGTTGCTGTACGGCGCCGATGCGTTGGGCGGTGTGCTCTACTTCGTGGAGGAGCGCTATGCCCCGTTGAATTCGCTGTCCGCGTTCGCATCCACGCGGTATTTGAGCAATTCGCTGGGAACATACAACGACGCCGGTCTGAAGCTGAACAAGGACAGGTTCCGTTTGAACCTGTTCGGCAGCTTCAATGGCAATGCTGACTACCAGGTTCCGACCGGAGAACGGGCGCTCAATACCCGCTTCGAAGGGGCCGATGTAAAAGGAGCGCTTGGCTACCACCACGGGAAATGGATCGGTAACGTGCGCTACAATTACTTGCAGAACATGTTCGGCATCATCGAGAGCGACTCGCTTTCCTCTTCCACGGAACGCATGGCGCAATTGCCCAGGCAACGGATCGGGGATCACTTGATCAGTACGGACCACACCTTCTTTGTGAACAGCACCAAATTGACCGCCACCCTGGGATACAATGCGAACGATCGACAGGAATTCGAAGAAACGGCTGAAAGTCCATCGCTGCGGATGCTGCTGAACACCTTCACCTACAACCTGAAGAGCACCACCAACTTCAAGGAGGACCGGATGAACCTGCTACTGGGCGTGCAAGGCATGGCCCAGGAGAATGCCAACCGCGGGGAGGAGATCCTGATCCCGGATGCGAGCACCACGGACATGGGTGGATACGCCGTGCTGCGATTCAGTCCGCAGGAAAGCTGGGATCTGGAAAGTGGCCTGCGCATGGATGCCCGGAATATTCGCACTTCCCGGACACTTTCCGATGAGGTTGAATTTCCTGAACTCGAGCGATCCTTCTCCAACCTGAACTATGCGTTGGGTGCAGCACATCAGATGAAAAGCGTGCGTATACAAGCGAACGTCACCTCCGGTTTCCGGGCACCGAATACTTCCGAACTCCTTTCCAATGGAGCACACGAGGGAACCCTTCGCTACGAGATCGGCAACGCGGACCTGAGCAGCGAGAAGGCGCTGCAATTGGACCTGAACCTGACCTACACGCGGGAGCACTTCGACCTGTTCGTGCAACCGTTCATCAATACGATCACGGACTATATCTTCCTGCAGCCCATGGACAGTGTGATCGAAGACCGTCCGGTTTACGCGTACGAGCAGATCGGTGCACGATTGCTCGGTGGGGAGGCCGGTTTCCATTGGCATCCGCATCCGCTTGATCGCCTGCACATCGAAAGCAGCTTCTCCATGGTACAAGGGGAGGACCGTGCCGGGAACGCGCTACCGTTGATACCGGCCAACAAGTTGAGGACGGTGATCCGTGCAGAGTTCCGGAGCAAGGGCGCCTTCCGTGTGGAAAGTGCATATGTGGAGCATGTCCATCGGTTCGAGCAGGACCGCACCGCGGTATTTGAAACCCCCACCGCCGGGTATACGCTGCTGAACCTGGGGCTGGAAGCAAAGTTCGGCGGACCCACTAACCGCTTTGCGATCAACGCCGGTGTGAACAACCTGTTGAACACGGCCTACATCGATCACCTTTCCAGGCTTAAGAACCTCGGAGTGGATAACCCCGGGGTCAATTTCCATTTCGGTCTGAGGTGGGACCTGCAGCCGCTGCCGCTGGGGAAAGTG
>JAHEFL010000404.1 GCA_024640205.1 Flavobacteriales bacterium
CCAGGTCCACTTGATCTGGCCCAGCATCTCGCGCTGGGTCATGCGCTTGTATTCCCCGGTGCCATCCGTCACTTCCCGGAACTGCTCTGGGTCGTTCAGGTCGATGATGCTGCCCGGGTGCCCCACCCATTCGAAATCACCCGGTCCGGTGGTCACCCGTTCGTAGCGTTCCTTGCTCAGGTCATGCCAGAGCAGCCAGCCCGCAGCGATCATGCCCAGGAACACCGGTATGAGCACCTTCCCTAGCCTGAACCGGCCTCGAAAGTCCTTCTCTTCGGTGGTGGTCGACTCGCCGCTCGCCATCTAATTTCGCCGCGATGCGCCACGGCCGGGGCTAAAGGTATCCGTCCGGAACGTTCACCCTGAGCATGGATAGCCGAGCCCGCGCACATATCGCCCTGTTCACCGTCAATCTCATTTATGGCGTGAACTACGTGGTGGCCAAGGGTCTCATGCCGGTGGTGATCGGTCCTTCCGGGTTCATCCTGCTGCGGGTGCTCGGCGCGGGAGGCCTCTTCTGGGCAGTGCGTGCCATCCTTTCCGAGCGCATCCTGGTCGTGGACATTCCCCGGCTATTTCTCTGTGGCCTTTTCGGGGTCGCATTGAACCAGATGATGTTCTTCCACGGACTGATGCGCACCACCCCGGTGAACGCGAGCATCATCATGGTGGCCACCCCGATCCTGGTCCTGGTGCTCAGCGCGATCATCATCAACGAACGGATCACACCCATGAAGGCCTTGGGCGTTGCGCTTGGTGCCATCGGTGCGCTCTCGCTCATTTTCCTGAAACCGGCTTCAGCATCCTCGGGTGCCAGTCTTTTGGGCGATCTCTTCATTCTGGTGAACGCGACCTCGTATGGGATCTACCTCGTCATGGTTAAGCCCTTGATGCAACGCTATACGGCGGTCACGGTGATGTCCTGGTCGTTCCTCTTCGGCCTTATCCTGGTGCTGCCGTTCGGGGTGGGTGAGCTCGCCGCCGTGCAGTGGTCCGGATTGGCAATACCGATCCTTGTCGCCCTGGCCTTCGTGGTGTTCATGGTCACCTTCGTTGCCTATCTCCTCAACACCTGGGCGCTTCGCCACGTGGGCGCCAGCGTCGCCGGTACGTACATCTACATGCAACCCATCCTGGCAGCCGTCTTCACATGGGTTTTCGTACAGATCGGCGCAGAACGGCTCGGCATTCCGGGTGACCATGATGCCACGCTCGGGCTGCCCCAATTGCTGTGCGCTGCCGCCATTTTCCTCGGTGTGCATCTGGTGGGTCGCGCGGACAGGACGCGTTGAGCAGCGCCCTACCTTAGCCGCCCATTCGAAAGGCATGCTACGATCGATGACGGGGTTCGGCCGCGCGGAAGGCGTGGTAAGGGATCGGAAGATCACCGTGGAGGTGCGTTCCCTGAACAGCAAGCAACTGGACCTGCAACTGAAACTGCACGGTCCCTTCCGCGAGCGAGAGCCGGAACTGAGGCAGTGGATCGGCGAACGGGTCGTACGCGGAAAGGCCGAGGTGCACATCCATGCAGAGAGCGATAAAGGAATCGGACGCCTTTCCTTCGATCGGGAGCTGATCGCGAAGTATTACAACGAGCTCAAGGGCATTGCGGATGATATCGCTCCCGGAGCGAATACGGATCTGCTGGCCCAGGTACTCCGCATGCCGGACGTAACGAGCATGGTGCAGGAGGACCTGCTCGACGACGAATGGCTTTCCGTGCTGGAATTGGTGCACAGTGCCATGGATGCCTTCGATGGATTCCGCCTGGATGAAGGAGCGCGGTTGCGGACCGAATTGTCCGACAGGGTGAAGTCCATAGTGGCCTTGCTGAAGGAAGCGGAGGCTCTTGATCAGGGGCGTGTGGAACGGACGCGCGAGCGCCTGCAAGGCAAGTTGGCCGAGCTGAAAGTGGACGTGGACCAGGCCCGTTTCGAGCAGGAACTGACCTATTACTTGGAGAAGCTGGACATCACCGAAGAGAAGGTGCGGCTGCGTGCCCACTGCACCTATTTCGAGGAAACGCTCGGCACGGATGTCCAGCAAGGCAGGAAGTTGAACTTCATCACGCAGGAGATGGGCCGGGAGATCAACACCTTGGGGTCGAAGGCCAATGATGCCACCATCCAACGGACCGTGGTGCTGATGAAGGACGAGCTGGAGAAGATCAAGGAACAGGTGTTGAACGTGCTTTGAAGGGCACCATGGCGGCGGACGGTAAGTGCATCATCTTTTCAGCACCTTCGGGAGCTGGTAAGACGACCATCGTGAAGCACCTGCTGGGGCTGGACCTCAACCTCCGGTTCAGCATCAGTGCCACCACCCGGCCGATCCGGGAGAACGAGGTGAACGGCAAAGACTACCACTTCATGAGCGTGGATGACTTCAAGGGCAGCATCGAAGCCGGCGAGTTCGTGGAATGGGAGGAGGTCTATCCGGGTCGCTTCTACGGCACCTTTCGCAGTGAACTGGAACGCATATGGGCCGAAGGGAACCATGCGCTCTTCGACATCGATGTGATCGGCGGGCTTGATCTGAAGCAGATCTATCAGACGCGTGCCTTGGCCGTATTCGTGAGCCCCCCATCCGTGGAGGCTTTGGAAAAGCGATTGCGTGATCGCGGCACCGAGAACGGTGAGACCTTGCGTACGCGAGTGGAGAAAGCCATCCACGAGATGAGTTACAAGGATCGCTTCGATGTCGTGATCATGAATGATGACCTGCCCACCGCGTGCAGACAGGCGGAGACCCCTGTGA